>JADFPG010000041.1 GCA_022562455.1 Fidelibacterota bacterium
TGTTTGGGCAATATCAGCTAATTTATTTCGATTTAGTATATCGTCTAAGTTGAGAGAATCCGGAAGCAGCCCAGAAATTTTAACGGATGAAGACAGGTCCAACATGTACAAGGAAATTAGGAAATTTTTACTCGTAGGACAAGATACCATCTTGTCTTACATAAATTGACTCGCTCCTTCAACATAAAGTAATTAATTTAAAACAGAATGCGAGTATTTATTACAGGCGGAACAGGTTTTGTGGGTAGTTATATTCTTTATGAATTGCAACGTCGGGGACACGAAGTGGTAGTGTTAGTGAGACCTGGCAGTGAGCACAAGCTCCCGGTGAATTTCTCAGGAGAAACTGTAATAGGAGACGTCTTTTCCTTTAAGATGCCTGCTGGTTGTGATGCTGTAATTCATCTGATAGGGATACTTCGGCAGAGTAAACGGACAGGTATAACTTTCGAAAGGCTTCATTTTCAGGCAACAAAATCTGTTGCAGATACTGCCTTCTCAACAGGCGTAAAACGTTTTCTTCTAATGAGTGCAAATGGTGCAAAACCGGAAGGGACTCCCTATCAATATACGAAATATATGGCTGAGGAATATATCAAAAGTAAAGGATTTGAATGGACGATTTTCAGACCGTCGATTCTATTCGGGGATCCTGACTATCCCAGCGGTCGTGTTGGGAAATCGGAATTTTGTACAACCCTGCTGAACCAGATGATCCGACCGCGTGTCCCCGCTCCCATGTTTCATCCAGGATTGAATGTGAAGCAAGCGGGGAAATTTAAACTCCAGCCCGTGCATGTGAGGGATGTAGCGACGGGAATCGTGGCTTCTCTCACAAATCAGCATTCAGTAGGTAAGACGTATTGTATAGGAGGTACAGAGCAATATACATGGCGAGAGATTGTGGATATAATTTCCGAAGCTGTGGGAAAGAAAAAGTGGAAAATTCCTACCCCAGCCTGGGGAGTAAAACTCATGGCGTCCCTTTTAAGCTGGTTTCCAGCTTTCCCAATAACTCGGGATCAGGTTACCATGCTTATGGAAGGAAATATATGTGATGATGAAGAGTTCTGGAGGGATTTTGGGGGTGAACCGGTTGTGTTTTCTGTGGAGAATTTGGGGTATTTGCAGAGTTAAGAACATAGCTACGTCCCGAAGCTTCGGGATACTGGGAAACTTGTAACTTGTTGTGATAGAGATAAAAGTTAGTAAGGAATGAGTATTGGTCGTGTCTTGCTGTTTATTGCTCCAGGTATGGTGCAAAGAGATATTCAAAGTCCTTTAAAGTATATTCAAAAGATGTAGATATCATTTGAGCAAACACATCAAGAATAACAACAGCGTTTAGGCTGGCATCCTTTTTGGAAGCTTCCTGGAGCCGCTTGCAAATATTGGCATTGATTCGATCAATATTATCGTAGATATCAACAAGTTCCGTCATATCCCAATCAGGTTTCAAGCCCTTTTTATACCGGAGATACTGAGCAAGAAGATACATGGATGTTGCCCGATAAATGGTCTCTTCGATGGATGCAAACGGAAGATGGTACTTTGCCATTGGACGAAGCTTGTCAAGGTTTTCGCAACCACTTGTTACCATAATGATCCCCAGAAGCGAGCTCAGCGGTTGTTGGATAGGCACTTGTAATTTTGCGTACATTCGATCTTGGGTTTCAACGGTGACGTCTACCACGTCGTATGAGTAGGCATCTTTGAAGGCTTTAATGACTGAAGCGATATTTACGGCGACCGGGCAGAAAGATTGATCACTTATATTGAGGTGACATCCTTCACAAACAAGATAATCAAAACGAGCCCAGTAAGGAGCAGGTTGTTTGTCTGAGGGTATAAATTGTAGGGTTTCAGGGTCTAAGTTAATTTTAATATCTACAGCATGATCGCTATCAAAGACGAAGTGATATCGGTAAAATAATGGTGTTTTTTCAGACATAACCATGTCTCTTCACTAACAACTTTGGAGAGAGACTGTTTTTTTCCACATGATCAGTATTTGTACTAACTCAATGTACAAGACAACAGTCATTTATGCAAACCTCATTGAGACCACTTGAGGGTAATTTCCAAAAACGGGCAGATTATCACTTGAAACTGAAAAGAAAACGGGAAACCGAACTCTAAAATGGAAAGTGTCCACAGGACACCATGCGTAAACTATGTTTGTAAAGACATCAAAATTAAAAGAATTATCCCTTGATAGTGAAAAGAAGCACGAGTTAAATTTTCGGCAGTAAATCTTTCCCAAGTGAGAATGTATATGATAATCAGAAAAACCATTTTAATCCTCATTCTACCCTTTGCCATCATGGCACAGGATGATGGTCTTTATCCTGTGGAAAGCTTTTATGGCGGAGGTGTGGGGTTCAGCCAGACGTACTTATTTTTGGATATTGGCAAATTAGACGGGTTTGAATTTTTGGGTTCAGTCTTAGATACGGCTGGAACTACAAAGGGATTGGGGTTAAATACCGACAATTTCAGGTTTCCATTTGTCATCAATGGGGGTGAAGGTTTTTCCAGCATTACACCCAGGTGGCGTCTGGGCGGATATGCTGGTGTAGGATCATCCCTCATTGCCGACAGGCCGCAGATATTCCTGTTTATCGATCTGGACGGGGATGGTGAATTTGATACGGGTACCGAGACGGCTGTGGAGTACACCGGTAGTAATGCACCTGATATCCAGGCTGAATTTTCCATGTGGATTGGGGGAGCAACTGTAGAGTATATATTTCCTATCTTTCGCGGGCTTGAAATTTCACCGGGTGTACTCATGGGGGCAGGCAGGGCTAATCTCAGCATTACACAGGGTTCCGGGAAACCCTACTGGGAATCCATTTTCTCCGGCGTATATGACCTTGGAATAGATGGCTTTGTAGCCGTCGGAGACTTGACTGGAGATGATACTACAACAGCAGCTGATATTGCACTGGCACAGACAGATATGCTTTTTTCTGCCAGTCCCAGCGCCGTCGCTATGACCTCTCTCACCGGTGCGTTTTTTATTATCCAACCTTATGTGGCGATTAAATTACAATTTTTGGATAGGATAGGGCTTCGCTTAAGCGTGGGTATTAACTTGGGAAAAGTGAATCAAGGGAAATGGGTCCTCAACAATCAGAACACAATAAGCGACTCTCCCGCCACAAGCCTTAATAGCCTAGCGGTGAGAGCCATGATCTATTTTGGACTATAACCTGATTCCACCCCAGTGTTAAAGAACATAGCTACGTCCCCCCAACCCCCCCCCGACAAGTCGGGGTCAGGGGGATGAATAAAACAGGGCTGAGTCCCGAAGCTTCGGGGTGACCGTTAAATGACTAACCAATCATCAGTCTTGTCTATGAGAAACTTTATCCTAGAGAATTTTGATAGAAAGGTGATGGAACTCAGTATAATTTAAGTGATATAAAATAATAATGTCGAAAAAGAAAAAATTGATAGTTAGTTCCTTTATTCTAATTCTATTAGGAACAAGCTTGCCTTTTGTAGGTCCGTCCCTTTACTCAAAAGCAACCAATATTTACGAGAAAATTCAGATTTTAAACCAGGTAATTGCTCTCATTAACGAAAATTATGTGGAGAAGGTAGATTGGGACGACGTTCTGGATGGAGCTTTTCACGGTCTCCTTGAGAAGCTTGATCCTCATTCGGCATACATTCCCAAAGAGCGGATAGAGTCTATTAACGAAGTCTTCCACGGGAAGTTTAATGGTATCGGTATTGAATTTGATATCCTGGGCGGTTACATCACGGTTATTTCACCGATTGTAGGTTCACCTTCTGACAGAGCCGGTTTGCAGCCTGGGGATCAGATTATTGAGATTGAGGGTATCAGCGCTTATAAGATTACAAAGGATGAGGTCTTTAAAAAGCTTAGAGGACGAAAAGGGACAAAAGTAAATATCACTGTCCGTCGCCGGAGACTTGAGAAACCGTTTCCTGTTGAAATTATCCGGGATGAAATTCCCATTAGAAGCGTGACAGTCTCCTTTATGATTGACGATGAGACAGGATACATCAGACTGAGCCGATTTTCTTCAACCACTGGGAAAGAGGTAAGGACTTCCATGGAAAGTCTTCTGTCTGAAGGCATGACCCAACTTATCTTTGATCTTAGAACGAATAGCGGTGGATATCTCTCTCAGGCGGTGGAAGTGGTGGATCAATTTATTACTACAGAAGACACTTTAGTCTACACGTTAGGTCGGAGGCCGGATACGAGAGAAGTGTACCTGGCTAACCCTCAGGTTGGGAATGAAGATTTTGCACTGATTATTCTGGTGAACAGGTGGTCTGCCAGCGCCAGTGAAATTGTATCAGGGGCTGTACAGGATCTGGATAGAGGAATTATCGCTGGAGAAACAACTTTTGGCAAAGGACTTGTCCAACGACAATGGATGCTGAATGATGGCTCAGCTCTTCGTGTCACCATCTCCAGATATTATACGCCAAGCGGGCGACTGATCCAAAGACCCTATCAAAATGGTACCAGTGCTTACTATCATGAATTGACGGATGAAAACCGTGAGGCAATTCTGGATTCCTTAATGGAAAGCGCTCCAGCATACACCACTAAATCGGGTCGTGTAGTTCATGGGGGTGGCGGCATTAAACCTGACCTGTACATATCCCAGTCAAAGTACACAACAGCAACGTCCAGGATAATAGGGCATAGCAATAGGTTCACCTTCAATTGGGGAAATGATAAAGCATCTGAGCTTCGGGACAAGTGGAGTACATTGGCTGAATTCAAAACAGAATTTCAGATTACTGATAATATGTTGGAGGATTTTTTTGGCTACGTCCGTGATTCAAATATTGAGTTTGACATGGAGGAGGTAGAAAGAGATTTGGATTATCTTAGAAATTATCTCAAGGCTGAAATTGCAGGCTCTCTCTGGGGGAGACAGGCATTTTTTCAGGTTCATGTGGCGGGAGACAATCAGGTTAAAGTAGCCATGGAAAGCTTTGATGAGGCGCGAGCATTTCTACACCATCCTTGATAAGAATGGATAATTGATTTTCGTTTAATGGATCATTGACTTTACAGGCGGGATTTGTTATTTTCGTTCCCGTTGTAGCGATAAAAAATAAATAGGAGGAAATAGACTTATGCTGATTCAGTTATTCCACGATGGTGGTGGGTTTATGTGGCCGATTCTGATTCTGATGATCTTTGGTCTTGGATTTAGTTTTGAGCGGCTGTACACATTGTTTAAAGCACATGTGGACACAGGGAAATTCATGAGTAAAGTTCGAGCGGCGCTCCATGATGAGGGATATGAAGCTGCAGTGGAGATCTGCAGCAAGACTCGGGGGCCTGTGGCTGAGATCTTGCATGCGGGACTATCCCGGGTGAATAGAGGGATTGATGCCGTGGAAAAGGGCATCGAAAATGCAGGTATTATCGAAATGGCTTTTTTGGAGAAAAACATGGTGTGGCTCAGCACGGTCATAACCTTGGCCCCTATGCTTGGATTCACAGGAACGGTCTGGGGTATGATTCAGGCTTTCGAAGACATCAAGGCTGCTAACGATATCTCTCCTGCCGTTGTGGCGGGAGGTATTTCCGTGGCACTGCTAACAACTCTGTTTGGGTTAGTAGTGGCCATCCTTATTCAGACTATCCAGAATTACCTAATTTCCCGCGTGGACAAGCTCATCATCGATATGGAAGAAAACTCTGTATTGCTCATCGATGAGTTGGTTTCATTGGAATCATCCGGGAAATTGAAAGGATAGATATCTTCAAAGAGATAATCTGGTCTGAGGTATGAAAAGAAGAATGCACGCTGGTGTGATTCCCACTGCTTCCATGGCGGATATCGCCTTTCTTCTCCTTATCTTTTTTTTGGTGACAACCACCATTGATATGGACAAAGGGTTGGGAATAATACTTCCTCCACCGGGCGCTGAGGTGGAGGTGTCGAAAAAGAATATCTCAAATCTTCTTATAAATGCTCAGGGGAAAATATTGTTAGATAATGAACCCGTCCAGACTAGGGATATTAAACGCATTGTGGAATCAAAAATCGCAGCTAACGATAAATTGATTATTTCCGTGAAAACTCATCCCAGAACCAAATATCAAGTCTATATTGATGTGCTGGATCAATTAAAGCAGGCAAAAGCCACCCGTATATCCATAGCGGAGCCAAGTCAGTAATGAAGTTTGAATCAAAAACCAAAGTATCCAGCGAGATTCCAACAGCGTCTATGCCTGATATTATTTTTATGCTTTTAATATTCTTTATGGTAACTACTGTAATGAGGGAGTACGAGGGATTACCAGTACTGCTGCCTCAAGCAAAACAGATCGAAAAACTGGAAACAAAACGCCATGTTTCACATATTTTTCTGTCTAAAGATGGGATGATTTCTGTTGATGACAAAATCATTCCTATGGGAAATGTTCGTCATGTTATGTATGAGAAACGAATAGAAGATCCGCAGTTAATCGTATCACTGAAGGCTGACAAACATGTCAGTATGGGACTTATTAACGATATGCATACAGAACTTCGAGAGGCAGATGCATTAAAAATTAATTATTCTACCAAAACAGCGGTCTACTGATCATGATCATCCGAAAAGATCCTGGTGTTTCTTTGAAACTTCGGTATCCCATAGTGATCCGAGTATCTCTGCTAATCAGTCTTCTTACGCTTATTGTTTTAGTTGCTGCCTTTCCAAGGTTTGGCGTGAAAGAATTTATTGAAAAAGAAATACATATTGATATTGAGCAGTTTGACATTCCCCAGACACAGCAGTTTGAACTGCCACCGCCCCCTTCAAGACCCTCCATTCCTGTTGAATCTGAGAGCGAGGATTTTGAGGATGATATCACTATTGAAGAGACGGTGTTTGATGCATTTGAAACGTGGGATGCACCTCCCCCTCCGGAAGAAGGACCCCGGGTTAAATTTATTCCTTATGACGACCCCCCTGTTCCCATAGGTGGGTACAGTGCAATCCAAAGGAATATCATCTACCCTGAGATTGCCCAGGAAGCTGGAATTGAAGGAACCGTAGTCATTCAGGCATTTGTGGACAAAAAAGGAATAGTTAAAGAGACCATTGTGTTGAAAGGGATTCCCAATACAGGTCTCAATGAAGCCGCCATAACCGCAATCAAGAAGACAAGATTTCAACCCGCTAAACAGAGAGATCGTGCTGTGGGTGTCTGGATTTCTATCCCTGTGAATTTCCGGCTTAAGGGATAATCCCTCAAAAAGGTTTGGCTTGAAAGTGGATGCCATCCGTTAGCTAATGGATGGCATTTTTGATTTCTGGGATATCCAATTATATTGCTTTGATGACGCCAAATATTTCTGAAATCTAATACTCTTTCTTAGGTATATAAAAAACCCCAGAAATATATCATATTGATATGGTTTTGTTTTTGTTGTATAGTGAATAATAATTCATAACTATATTAATATACGTACGTTATCAACCGCTTAGCCTTGTCTGGCACACTTATTGCGAATAAATGAATTGAAATTGTAAACATAATGAAAAGAATGGAAAAAATGATTAGAAACAGAAAATTAGAAACTCATTGGATTATCCCTTGTGTATTTATTGCATTTACACTAATACCCTTGATGATTCTGTAAAATATAGAAAACTGAAAAAGTAGTTACAACAAATTTAAAATAGATAAAGGAGAAATGAACATGTTACAAAAAATGAAACACCTTCGATTGGTAGATATATTAATCTATTCTCTCACAGTTGGATTAATCCTTATTCCGGTTAATGGGTTTGCTCAAGATGAAGACACTGAAGACCTGGAAAAGGGAATAGAGAACATTGGTGAACGCTTTGAAAAGTGGGGTGAAGAAATGGAAGAATGGGGAGAACAAGTAGAACAATCAGTGGAAGAGGGAAAACCAATACCGCCTATACCCCCAATTCTATTTTCGGAAAACCAAAAAGATTACAAATCCTCTCCACGATTTGGTCTTTATCTGGATGACTTAGACTTTGAGGATGTGTATGAAATGCACTATCTAGAAAACTATGGAGTTTTGATTGATAGGGTGATAAGAGGAGGAAATGGAGATCGTGCTGGCTTGAGAAAAGGTGACATCATTATGGAATTTGATGGTGAGAAGGTGAGGTATGAAGATCACCTTTTACGGATGAGAAACAGTAAGCATGTTGGTGATACGGTAGAAATCAAATATTTCAGAGATGAAAAGGTAATGACAACCAGTTTTACTTTTTATCCACCGGAAGAGCTTTCAGGAAAAGATGCTGAAATCAGTGATAAAAAGAAAAGATTATCCCCAGGCTATGGTGGTGGAAGTTTTGAACCTGTCTATATCGATTTTGATTTTGCCGGTATTAATAGTTACCTTCAAAGTAATGGATTTGGGAAAGCCTTTGACGGGAATCTCATAGTTCTTGGGGGTGGTGGAATGGGTAATGTTGGAAAAGGATGGTTTATTGGGGGAATGGGCGCCGGCTTGAGTAAACATGAACAAATTCCTGTTCGAGACGATACAGACCAAATCATTGGACAAAAAAAATATCAGTTGGATTTTGGCTTCGGTGGTGTGACTGTTACCAAGAAGGTTGCACTTTTTACAAAAAGGGTAGTTCTTGATATGGGAATTATGCTTGGAGGGGGAGGTATAGCGCTGAAAGTAAGCCAGTCTGATGGAGACTTTTCCTGGGAGGATAAGATTGGAGACGCAAACAATTATTCGGTAAAGTATGAAAAAAGCTTTTTTGCTTACAATCCGTCAGTTGGGTTACTAATTAGAATTAAAAACTGGTTTGGAATTCACGGATCTGTGGGCTATTTCGGAACATATGCGTTAGATGATAAGTGGACAGAAAAGTCGTTTGATTTTACTGTAGGCGGTCCTTCCCCTGTGATGCCATCAGGACAATCTTATTCCCTGGGAGTGTGGTTTGGATATTAGACTGATGGAGTAGACCCCGAAACAAAGTGGTCTGTCTTTGGCATATTATTACCCCCTGACAGACCACTTTTACAATTCATAAGAAATTGATAAACTTCCTGACGAATTGCAGAACTGTAAGCGAGTAGATTGGAGATAGATAATACTAAGAGAAAACAACTTTCTTAATTTTAATACTCAAACCTTAATTTATTGAGTAATTTCGAATAGGGGGGTCTGGTCTGTTTTCTGCTCTATCAAAAAAGATTGTGGCAACCATCATTTCTGTTGGTTCCCTGTTTTATTCGGCAATATTGGGTGTAAATGCTGAATTTGATGAACTGCTTTTGAAGTCTAGAGGTGATCGATTAGTCTTATCTACCCAACTCACTAATTGCTTTTCTGATGATCTGGATAGGATTTTCAGTTCCGGAAAAGAAGTGAAGATTACCTTTATGGTGCAGGTATTGGACAAAGTGAAGGGTAAATTAGTGCAAGAAACAGCCTTTTATCATTCGATCAGATTTTCATTAATAGAAAAAGTCTATACCGTTCATTTATCAGAAATCGAAGAAGATAGATATGGATTGACCCTAGAGGAAGCAAAAAACCTAATCGTAGAAATTGAAGAGTATTTCGTGATTTCTGAAAATTTACTACAAGATAGAGGTCTCTATGAGGTTAAAATAACGGCTTCTATGGGTAAAATATTTCTCCCAGGTATGGACGAGAAAACAAATCTTATGTTTTACTGGAATAGTCTCAAGCCTACCGTATCATCTGATTCCTTTACCAAAAACATTTTCAGAGAATGAAGATTCCCATTCCATCTTTTAGAACTCAAATTGTTTTTCTTGTACTATTTCTGGTTGTCTTTTCGGTTCTATTTTTTCGCTATTTTTTTCTGGAAAGTTTTAAAGATTACGCTGTAAATGTTGAGAAATTAGACGTGGAAGGTGGGATTACACGTCTATACGGAGATTACGGGTCACGAATGGAGTCGGATGTAAAGGATGAATTTAAAGAAGACATTGAATCGATGTTATCCATGGAATGGCAAAGAAGCGAGGCAGCAGAAGTTTTCAAAAAAGAGATCAATTTGTATTCTAAATTTATATTCACGTTCCTGGTTGCCGCAGTTTTATGTTTATTCTTTCTTCTATTTAATATGGTTTCTCGCCCGCTGCAACGCTTACAAACCGCCACAGAGGAACTTTCAAAGGGCAATTGGGGAATACAAGTCAATGAGAGTAAGTTTTCTCCTTTGAACGATCTCATTGTTTCATTTAATCAGATGTCCTTTGAGCTTAAGTCAAACAGGGAAAAGTTAATCCAGGCAGATAAAGAGGCAGTTTGGCGTGAGATGGCTCGGGTAATGGCCCATGAAATTAAGAATCCGCTCACACCCATAAGATTATCATTAGAGCGTCTTGAGCATAAATATCTGTCAGGTGGAGGGAAATTTGCGGAAGTATTTCATAATACAACATCCATTATTCATGAGGAGATTGATAATTTGCAATCTTTGGCAAGTGAATTCTCGGAGTTTGCACGTCTCCCGGAATCCACATTAGCTCCTTATAATCTAAATGAACAACTGGATGAGATTATTTTACCCTATAAGAACGAGGCAACCATTCATTTAAAAGTGCTAAATAATATTCCAACATTTCATGCTGACAGATTGCAAATGAAACAGGTTTTCGTTAACATTATCCAAAATGCAATCCAATCTTCCGGGGAAGGATGTTCGATTCAGTTATCGACTTCGATTGTAGATGGTCTTGTACAAATCATAATTTCTGATAATGGAGAAGGAATTCCCGCAGAAAACATGGAGAGTATTTTTAACCCTTACTTCTCAACCCGTGAAAAAGGGACCGGATTAGGATTGGCAATCGTGAAACGGATTGTAGAACAACATGATGGGACAATTGAAGTAAAGAGTAAAGTGAGGATAGGTACAACATTTACTCTCTCTTTTCCTAACAGGACTTTTGACTATAAAAAAGAATAGTAAAATAATGAGAGTATATTTTTCATACAGGAGATTTTTGGCGTGAAGATTTTAGTTGTCGATGACGAAAAAAATATTCGTGCAACGTTAAAAAATATTTTGGAAGACGAAGGCCTCCAAGTTCTAACTACTGATACTGGTGAGAAAGCTTTATCTGTTCTATTTCAACAGTGGATTGATCTCGTCGTCCTGGATGTTAAACTTCCCGGTATTGATGGGATACAGGTGTTTAAGAAGATTAAGACTATGAAACCCTGTCCGGAGGTGCTTATAATTTCCGGTCATAGCGATATAGAGACAGCGGTGGAGGCAGTCAAATTAGGTGCTTATGATTTTTTAGAGAAACCGCTCTCCATGGCTAAAATATTGACAGCTATCCGAAATATTGCTGAGAAAAGAAAACTTTTAACCAAAGTCCAGCAGGGAGAATGGGTTGAAGAATCAAAGTACCGTCTGGTAGGGAAGTCACTCCAAATGGAAAAGTTGCGGGAACTTATCAGGAAAGTGGCACCTACCAATTCAAAGGTGCTTATCCGGGGCGAGAGTGGTACGGGGAAAGAATTGGTTGCCTATGCAATCCATCAAAAAAGCCGTCGGAAAGAGGAACCCTTCATCAAATTCAACTCGGCAGCCATTCCCAACGAGTTGGTGGAGAGTGAACTGTTTGGTCATGAAAAAGGGGCGTTTACAGGGGCGGATCAACTAAAGTTGGGGAAATTGGAAATTGCCAATAATGGGACTCTGTTTTTAGATGAAATTGGGGACATGAATCTATCTGCTCAAGCGAAAATCCTCAGGGTGATCCAGGAGGGAATGTTCGAACGGGTTGGGAGTAACCAAACTACTGAGATTGATGTGAGAATAGTCGCAGCCACCCATAAGAATTTAGAAGAAATGATTCAAGAAGGGTCCTTCCGCGAAGACCTCTATTATCGTTTAAATGTGGTTCCCATTACAATTCCTCCTCTAAGAGAACGGGAAGGAGACATCGGGGTTTTGGTAAACTACTTTTTAGAGCAGTTCGCTAATGAGTTTAATGTTGAGACAAAGAAAATAAGTAAGGAAGCAATAGAATATTTGAACAGGCACCCTTTCCCGGGGAATGTTCGAGAATTAAAGAATTTGATTGAGCGTCTGTATATACTGATAGATACAGATCTAATTACCGATCAAAACATTTCCACTTTTTTATCACAGGCTACAGTCCCACGGATATCTGATTCTCATCTGCTTGAAACACAGGATTTCAAACTCGCCCGAAAACAATTTGAAATACGTTATCTCGCTGCTCAGTTGGAAAAGTATAGCTGGAATATTAGTACTGTAGCTGAAAAGCTGGGTATGCACCAACCTAACCTATCGAGAAAGATTAAAGAGCTGGGGATAGAAAAAAATTAATTTACCAAAATGTTATCTGCCAGCTTGTGGACGCCATTTTTAGAAGCAAAAAGACTAAATTTAGACCCGTCAAACAACGTGACATCGTCGTCGGTGTCTGGATATCCATCACTATAAGCTTTAAACTAAAAGGCTAAACGACCCACCAGGGTCCATAGTCACGGGTCCAATAACTGTCTGTGGATCCTATGACAAATTCAACATTGTCCATATTCACACCGGCATTTGTGAAGGCGGTCTGTGCGCTGCTTTGAAGTGCAGATGTAACAAGGCAGTAAACAATTACATCTTCCGCTATTTCTTTGACAATATTTATGGAGATACCAAGGTGATATCTGATTAAGACTCCTTGCATTCGCTCAAATTCCGCAATATTATGAATGGGATCAGGGGGTGGGTCAGTTTCGTTGGCATATTCATAGATAAGGTGGCGGTTTTCCCACTCCCACGGAGTGAACCCGATGGCAAGTTCTTCTTGCTCACTCCTTGAAGCTGTGAAAACAGGAATCAGTGTGATGAAAAGTAAAGCGTAAACTTTCATGTGTGGCAGGAAAATACTTTTTACATAACACGGAGTAAAGTAATATTTGATACACCTTGAAACAGTTGATCCCTGTGGATTACACAATTTCATGCATATTGTAAAAACACCGCCGTTTATTTGTTCACTGAAAAAGCAATTGGCGGGAGATCTTCCCGGTCGATCTGCTCAATTAAAATTGGCGCCAGTACCGAAATCCAAAGAATTATATCCCCCAACTCGAAAAATAGCTATTAAATCAGCAGTACTCATTTTACTTTTTCCTGAGGGGGGAGATTGGTTGTTCTTTTTAACAGAACGTTCCCATAACGTTGAACATCATCAGGGACAAATTTCTCTCCCGGGTGGTGCTATGGAAGAGGGGGAATCATTCCAGGACACAGCCCTTAGAGAGACAGAAGAAGAATTGGGAGTTGATACATCCGTTATCGAGGTGATAGGGGAGTTGACCCCGCTTTTTATCCCGGTTAGCGGATTCGAGGTTCATCCGATTGTAGGCTGGTCAGGGGTTATTCCTCAAATCAAACCTGATACAGTCGAGGTTGATCGTGTGTATAAAGTTTCTTTAAAAGAGTTATGTCGGCCGGATGTAATAAAAAAAGAAAACAGAACAATTGGCGGATATTCTGTAACTGTCCCCTTTTTTGATTTTCCAGATGTCGAAGTGTGGGGAGCCACTGCAACTATATTAAGTGAATTCAAAGAAATTTTGCCGAGGTTAGACTTTTGATTCCTGAAACCTGTTAATTGATGTCTGAACGAAAACTAAGATCCAACAGTCCCGAACTTTCGGGAGACAGATCATGAAAATGTTGTTTGTCAACTTTAAAATGACTTTTCCTTCAAACACTAAATAAATTCAATTGTGAAGGTTTGGGGTACGCCCTCCCACAAAGAAAACACCCACGAAGAAAGACTGGTTATACCCTTGTTTAATTCTTACTCAGTGCAGAATATAGACAGATTTTTAACCTTAAAAAGTTCTCTGACCTGAAAGGTTAATCCAAACCTGTCAGGTCGAGAAAGGCGTAAAACAGGCATCAGTCGGTTGACGGACAAGTCTTTGCCTGTTCTAAAGTAGGACAAGATGGTGTCTTGTCCATGCAAGATAACATCTTGTGTTACAATTCGATCAGTCAACTTTTCCAAACTTTTCCACACTGTTTTTAATCGGCGGTACCGTTCTTAGGTACTCATAGATTGCACCCAGGTCTTCTTCTGTCATCTCTGCATAAAATGTCCAAGGCATAGTGGTGTTCCCTTCCCCTTCGGGAACTTTCATGTTTTTCGCATCTTCAGAAGCATATGCTTTGAATATTCCGATAAAATTTTCCTTACTCTTATTACCGATCCCGGTCTCTTCATCCGGAGTAATATTTACTGCACGAGTAATGGTACCATTGGGAAAAATAAACTCAAATCCTCCGGCATATTCCATCCCCGGAAGTTGTTGACCCCGTTTATTAATGGGCGTGTGACATCCTGAACACCCGGAAATTGTTGTCATATATTTACCATATTCTACTATATTGGATTTATCCGGTAGGGATGGTGGATTATATGGAAGCGGCATTGTTCGAACAATGTAATTCACAGGGAAGTTGAGTTTTGTTTTCGGCGGATCATATTCAATCGGTTTCAATGTTCGGATATAGGCAATGATAGAATACAGATCTTCTTCATGTAAACTATTGTAGTACTCATAAGGCATTAAAAACAGGGCTTCATTATCTTTAGTTACACCCGAAACTATGGCACGCGCCAATTCACCGTCTGTCCAGTCACCAATTCCGTGGGGCGTTATATTTTTTGCGTAAATGGTTCCGGGTAACCCCATTTCTTCATCAAACTTTTCGCCGCCCTTACCCTCAGTACCTGAAATAATGGGTCCTGTGTACAGATCCCAATTACGTGTTGAATGACAGTCGATACAGACTGTCACATTGTTTGCCAGATATTCACCTCGTTTAATTCTTTCTTCTGTTGCCTTTACTTGAATATCAGACGGTGGTCCGACTTTTATTGGAATCAAGCTTGTACAGGCACTGTAAACGAGAAAAAACCCCAAAGTAAATTTAGAGAATATTCGATGATTCATTTTACTCTCCCTTTGTGTTTGATCTCTTACAACTTTAATCGAATATTATCGATTCTGTTGTAATGAGTCTGCTGAAACCCCGTATTAAGTTGTGACCCTTGGTCATCACATAAGATGTGAGTTTAATTCAAGTTGACAATAGTAACAACGTATTTTTTCCGAAAATTGATTTCCTTCCTTCACATACATATTGTTCGTAAAACAGGCATCAGTCGGTTGACGGACAAGTCTTTGCCTGTTCTAAAGTAGGACAAGATACCATCTTGCGTTACAATTCGATCTGTCACCTTTCAAAAGGTCTCTGGCTCTAAAACTTGATTTTGAGTACGCTCTCTCCTATATTTATCAGTAAGTTATACTGTTGTATAAAATGAAGACACATCGATCCATTATTATTTCCATCTTAGTACTACATAAATTGAATCCCGAAGTTTCGGAGTAGGGGTTTAGTTTTTATCAATTCAAAAGTATCCTATGGACATTCCTCCGAAGATACTATTGTGGAGAAAGCCCCTTAGAGCCTGGACGATGGTCGTTTTTTACTTTGAGGGGCAAAATTCCCGTGCCTAAATACCAAAATATTCTTGACATTGAATGGTGTGTGTGACAATTTAACATTCGATATTGGGTTTCTATAGAGTGTACATATGAATAACCGTAAGTCATTTTATTGTGCTATAGCAACACTTCAAATAGAATGAACAGTTATCTCAACAACAAAACCAATGGAGGGAAATATGCGTAAATTTACTACATACCTGGTAATGGTCCTGGTAGTTATGGGATTGATCGGCTGTGCAGGACCAAAACCCCTACCAGAGACAAGCGAAGGTAAAATCCCGAGCTGGTTTCTCAACGTACCAGAGGACCCTAATTATCTCTACGGAACCGGGACCGGTACATCGAGGGACATGAGCCTGGCAATCGATAAGGCGAGTACTGATGCGCGGGCCAAAATAGCCCGGACTGTGGAAGTTCGAGTGATGAGTATGCAGAAGAAGTTCGACCAGGAAGTGGGGATAGGTGACGATGCCGAATTGCTACAGATGTTTACCCAGGCGACGAAAGTTGTAACCTCAACAGCTCTTAGTGGGAGCCGTGTAAAACAACAAGATGTTCAGAAGGACGGAAATAACTGGCGTGGCTATGTTCTGATGGAATACCCCATAGGTGCCGCTAATCAAGCTCTCCTGCAACAGTTGAAAAACAATCAAAACATGTACACACGGTTCAGAGAGTCACAAACATTCAAAGACCTTGAAAGCGAAGTAGATAAATTCGAAGAGTGGAAGAAGGCACAATAAGCATCAGCGTCATCATCTAATGTCTCTTAGTTGGGCAAAGGGAGGAATTCATGTTTTTTCCCTTCTTATCCTCATAGTGGGCTGAGGTATGGCACAGGAATATCCCCGGTGGTTTCTGAACCCGTCGGATCTGCCCTGCCAAGATATAGTGGCCGGATATGCTAAGCCATCCTTTCACCTGGATTCCTCGGTTAACCAGGCGGTTCTCTCTGGAGCCGAGACCTACGTAAAGTATTCAAACTCTCATCTGACGGGAGGAGAGGCTTACTGGAGCACCGAAGCCGGAGTTGCCTGGATGGGTTCTGAGATTACCTTGCAGTATGACAGCGCCGCCGTGGCAGTTACTGCAGTAACACTGCAACCTATCGACACAGTGTACAGTCAGGACCTTGTGATTGTCCTCTTAAGCAAAGGCCACTGCGAACTAGATAAGCGATCAAGGAAACGGGTGGCTATCAAGGACTTAGACACACCCTCCTGGATCAACTCTATCCCCCAAGATGGTCGGTATCTCTACGCCATGGGGCAGGCCCCTAAGTATTACTATGAGATTAGTTCGTGGATCGAAGCCGAGGAGCGTACCTTAAAATCTCTTGCCAAGTCTATTGGGGTGGAAGTGCAAGCCATGCAGAAAGTCAGTCAAGCTGGTCAGGAAATCCGGCATGAAACCTATTCTGTCTCTTTGCGTGATGTTCAGACGGTTGCCCGTTGGTGGGACCTCAATGATGGTGTTTTTTACGTCCTTTTGCGAATGCCGAAAAATGTTAAATGAACTGTGTGGAATTTTAACAATCAGTGTCCATCTTTAGTTACATGCATATTAGAAAGGAGGATATGGATATGATTAAGTTTTGTTCAGTTATATCAAGCCTGAGAATCATCGGTGTGATGTGCTTATGCATTGGTATTGTGCTTTCTTACCATTTCTAATCTACTGTGAAGAGCATACACCGAATACTTGCGAGTGCAGCTATTTTCCTTTCTGCGGTTTTACTGTTCGCCGATTCCCCCATTGATCGTCAATACTTCGGATCTATTACGCTGCCCCTGGGTCGCGTGTTGGTACAACATGAAGTTTCCGACAATTGGATGAATGCTGGGTACAAGGATTCCGTTCATGTCCGGGAAAAAGTCAAGACTCTGGAAAGATCGCGTTGTGAAATTACCCTGAAAGATCAAGCAGTCCTGCGTATCGGAGAGAAAACCGTGATGGAATTGGTGCCCACACTCGAGGGTCGAAAAAGGGTCACTATCAGTTCCGGGAGTGCGTGGGTCCACTGGTTCCAGGGTGACTCGAAATCAGCGGTTGCTATCAGAACTCCCACGTCCGTCTGCGCAATCCGGGGGACGATTTATCGCCTATCCTGTGATTCTGTTCATAGCCGCTACTTGGTCTATGAAGGGTCTGCGTTGGTCACACCTTTCAAGCCTGGCACTGAGGAATTGGAAGATTCATCATTCGTTGTGAACGCAGGTGAAGAATTGCTTCTTATCGGGGACTTTAAAAAATATAAGAAAGCTCAAGAAGAAGCTTTCAGAAAGTTTGAAGAACAGGAACAGGACGAATTCGAGAGGTTCAAACGGAAGCAGGAAGAGGAGTTTCAGGAATTCAAGAGGGTGGACGAGAAAGCCTTCCAGCAGTTCAAATCATTTTACTTTTCTTCCAAACAATTCGACCAGGAGGCGGATCGCAAGATAGATTGGGTACAGTGGAATATTGAGCGTGATAAAATAATGAACAAGTAGAGAAATTGAGAGTGATTGAAACCGTAAAATGGCTATTGTGTTTCTAATTCTAAAAAAACCAAACTTGCCGAAGGCAGGAGGGTAAAATGAAAAAGTCAATTATAAGTGTAGTCCTAGTTTTATTTCCCATTGCAATCCTTTTGGGTCAACAGGGTAAGTACCAAAGAAAATCTATCAGCTCTGTTGAATCCGTGTGGATTAAGCCGGGTGCGTTACAAGGGCTTGAGAGGTTTGATTACAGATTTTTTGATAAGATGGTTGATTTCTACATAGAGTTGGAAAGGTTTGATTACAATATCTTGCCGGAGCCAATGTTGAGTGAATTCAGGGAGCAAGCCAATTTGCTCACAGAAATTACGCCCGCAGCTATTGGTAGGGTCCTGGAAAAGACTGTGGCAGCAAGAATATTGGATATTCTTAACTCAGATGATGTGAAGAAAAACCGGGGCCTGGCACTTAAAGATGAGTCTGCTTTTCAGTCGTTTGCCGCAACAAAGGCAAAATCTCTCGGGTTGACAGTCAGGGAGCTGGAAATGCTTTTGAACTCAGCCTACATATATCTTCCCTATATATCCAATATGAAGCAGGAAAAGGAAGCAAAAGAAATCTCGGTTGAGATCCAGGGTGGAATTCTTTGGTATCAGTTGGCTGTTGATCCAGGGGGGAATTATAGCATCAAAATGCTGGTGGGTGCGAAAACAAGCGGGCTGGGAAGAGCAAGCATTGGTGCCAAGAATAGGCTCACCGGTAAACCGCTCTATAAGGAGTTTAAGTTTGGTAAAGAGGTACTTAAAACAACAGAAGAGCAATACGCCCAGTATGATGCAGTTCTTGCTTGGGCCAAAAACCTGGGTGTAAAGACCAAAGAGATCGATGCTTTCAAGCTGCAAGCTCAAATTGTAGAAGCATCAGGTAATAAATATGGCTTTCCTCTTGGATTCAGTGAGGGAGTGCATCTGGGTGATGGATTTCATCTGGTTGAGTTCGAAGAGGATAAATTCGGTAATGAAGTTGCAACCAGAGTTGGATTTGTCAGAGTGACAAAAACAGGAGATAACAAAGAGGATCCCACAGCATATACATATGCCACTCAGCTACTTGGTGAAAAACAGGATATTGGCGGAGTGGTGATGGAACACCCACGGTTAGGAATCGATGCACGCGTTAAACTCGGTTTTGTAACAGGTATGAATATTCCGAAAAAATACACCGAATTTGATTTGGTCACCAAGATCCAAGTGTTAGATGATGATGCCACAAGCGCTTTTGGTGCGAATCTTACTTTTGCGTATAACCTTGCACCTATTATCGGGGTTTCTCAGACCTTCCTGGATTTGGATATCGGATTTGGAATACCAATTGCATCCTATACTAATGAAGCAATTGAAGGGAATGTCAATGCTTTCATTATATCAGGGTACCTCGGGGTGACAAAAAAGTTGTGGTTTGGACGATCGAACCTGAGTATTGGCCTTGGTGGTGGAGTGGATAGATTAACAATGGGTGGGGAACTGTTAGATTCAACTTTTTCCTATTCCATCAACGCTGTTGGGATAAAGGCTGGGGCAGATTTTGAAATGCTGTTGAATCCTGATTTGAGTCTTAACATCGGAGCAGGATATAAATTCGGATTACCGCCGATGTCTGTAACGCTGACTTGGGGTAATGAAGAATTAGAATTGCCTATTCCGCTTGACGAATATGAAGACTTGAAGATGGGTGGATTTAGTATTAACATTGGTATTAACTACGCTCTGGGTGAGTTACCCATAAACATATTCGGATTCCTGGATCCATTCAAGAAATATTGATCTAAAAAAGCTGTTTGACTAATAAAATGAATTGGACAGCGTAGGCAAAAGTTCCTAACGACCAATTTGGTTAATAAAGAATGTAAAGGAGAAATAGCAATGCGAAAAATCCACGGATTATTAGTTCTGTCAATAATTTTTAGCTTTCTTTCCACGGACTTGATTGCACAGTTGCCTGTTTCAAAGGAAGCCACTCTTATTGAGTCGGTATCTTCAGCAGAGGTTATGATTGAAGCAACTGGCATTTATAAGTCCAAGCAGAAGAAGAAAAAGAAAGCAAAAAAGGATGTTACCGAAAAAGGCGTAAAAAAGGCAATTGAGGATGCCAGGAAAGCAACGGTTTATTTTATCTTGTTTGGTGGCACAGATCCTCTGATTACAACTCCTCAGGAACGGCAGAAATTTGATGAATACACTTCGTTCTTTTTCGATATCAACAATGTCAATACCTACATTTCCTTTGAGGAAACCGAATTCCGTAAGAAGGTTAAAATTGACGGTGGTAGAGGAATCAGGGTCACCAAGCGTTTCAAGATAAACAAGGAGCTATTAACCAAAGACCTTGAGGCAAGGAATATTTTGGAAGCCAGGGCGGAGTTAGCTGAGGCAATCGGGAATCCATTCATCATGGTTATGCCTGCCGTGCAGAGAGGAGAAAGCCCCATTGATTTACTCCGGACCAATCCCCAGATCAAACATGCGGCTGCTGTTGTTGAAAGTTATTTAACCGCTCGAAAATATGATGTGATAGTTCCCGAACAACAAGCGGCACTTAGTGATTTGAGCGCTGCACAACAATCCTTGGCTGGAAGGGAAGAGGATTATGCCTATCAGTTGGCGTTATCTATCGGAAGTGATGTCTATATAACATTCTCCGGAACTCTTGAAGATGCTGGCTATGGGACAAAAAAATATGCCATGGCAGTTCGAGCTTACGAAACAACGACTGCCCGGCTTCTTGGTACGGAAACGGGATATAGTCAGGGCCGCCAGGGAGAAGTGATGGTCTCTATTGAAGAGGCGATGAATGATGCTGTTGACAATGTCCTCTCCCGAATTACGAATTATTGGAAAGATGATGTGAAACGAGGGATTCAGTATAAATTGATCGTCAATATTTCTACTGACTTTGATGAAGACCAGATAGAGGATATTCAGTTTGCCTTTATGGATGTAGTTGAAGAGATAGCAAAGAGTTCGAAAGAAAACATTGTCACAGATCAAACATTGGACTATATCATCTGGTGCGATCCTGCGAAGTACGATAAATCGTCAAAAGTCTATCGTAAGATCAAGAAAGCATTCAAAGATGCGGAAACGGAAGGTACATTGCGCAGAATAAACATCAATCGTAAAATGATTCTACTTAAAGTGGATTACGAGTAGAGTCTCTCAATTAACCCATAGAATCCCGGCTAATGCAGTTCAGAGCAGTGAATCCGCCCTGTCTTCCGCCTGTCTGCCGAAGCCACCAGCGCAGGCAGGAAGCGCCAGCCTGCCCGACCAAGTCATTCAGGCGGGCACAGGCAGGTAGCGGGGGCGGACTCTTTATCTCTCAAGGGGACTCCTGTTGATCCGAAGGGTCTCCCCTGGAGGAGCACACCCAACTACATCATCCCGGATAATTCAGAGGCTATAACTATGAGGAAATTCGTATTTCTATTTATTCTATTAGTGGGCTGTTCAGCCCAGATCCCAAAATGGTTTGGACAAAGCAAACTCCCTGGATATTCAGCTACAAATTATTACACAGGGGTTGGAGAAGGAAATACCTTTGCAGATGCCCAATCAGATGCACAAGCAGCCATTGCTTCGCAGTTGAGGGTAACGATAGAGTCAACAGTTGAAACATTTGTACAGGAACTAGAGACGGATGATCGTGCAACGTATGTAGAAATGTTCCAAAAGACCACCAAATCAGCAGTCAGTGAGACAATAATTGGCATTGAAATTGTCAAGACTAAAAAGGTCGGGAAGCGCTATTATGTATTTGCCGTATTAAACAAAACACGCTTTCTTGTAGGATTGGAAGCTGAACTGGATCAACTGTTGGAGCAGGTGTCAAAGTTGGTTCGTAATGCGAGAAATTCTATAAAGGAAGGTAAAATCTTTGTTGCGCTGGAAAATTATGCCGAAGCCCAGGAATACGTGGTTCAGTTTTACACGAAAAAAGCGTTCTATGATGCCCTATCACCGGGACCATTCTTCATGATTGAAACAATTACTCTCTCAGACATGGTCTCTGAGATTCGTCTCATTCTATCCGGATTGAATATTGAAGTGATCTCAGGAGATAGTCAGTCGTCCAAGGCAGGTACGTTATTGAGAGACCCTATCGTATTTGAAGTTTCCTTTATAGAAGCGGGCACGGAAAAGAAAATTCCCATTCCGAATATGCCTATCACCATCAAGTATGAAGACGGCACAGTGATTGAGCGAGGCTCAACAAATCAAGAAGGACAGTTGGAGACTTATGTTACCGCTCTGCCGATAACATCAAAACATGGAAAGGTGTATGCAAGGCCGAATCTGGTTCACTTACCTCCTGTGTACAAGAAATACTTGAAGAAGGCAGAAGGTTCTGCCCGATATTCCACGCTGGAGGTTACTCCCATAGCGTTTACGTTAACCATCAGGGATGAAATGGGTCATCGTCTTCCAAAAGTTGAAGATAAAATAGCGAGGAGTATCGAGAAATTGGGACATATCATTAGTGATAATGCCGAAGTGGCGCTGGATGGGAGTGTTAGCGTCATCGAAACAAAAGGAGTAGAAGGATCCGGAGGGTTGCAACATTTGGTAACCTCAGAGCTTTCACTGATTATGGTTTTGAAGTCCACTGGTGATAAAGTGGCCAGTTTTATGGCAAATGGAAAGGGGCTTAGCCAAAAGAGCGAGAAGGAAGCCATCGAGGCCTCATACCGGAAACTGAATATTAAGAAAAAAGATCTGGCTGAAATGTTATCAAGGGCTGAAGATGAACTTCAAAGAGTATTTGAACAAAAATCGGCAGAATACCTCAAGAAAGGTAAAACTCTTTATGCTCAGGGGAACCTTCGTGAGGCATTACAACCTCTTGCACTTGTAACTCACGGTGATGCTCAAGTCGATGAAGCAACGAAACTCATAAAAACCATTAGAGCAGAGTTAAATAAGATAGCAGAGGATCGACTCCGGAGGGAAAGGGAAGAAAAATAAAAGCGGTATGCGCTCGAACTTGAGAAGGCAAGGCTTGCTGTAGCAGCGGAGAAGGCCCGAATTCAGACAGAGTTTTAACCTTAAATAAATTCTCTAACCTGAAAGGTTGATCCAAACCTGTCAGGTCGAGAAATGTAAAACAATCAGCCTTGATTGTTTACGCTTTCCCCAAAGGGGGAATGCGTATAATCCTCAGACACAGAAGCTATAAACAAGCATAAACCCAACAGACAGGGATGGCTATTGTACGTAGAAAAGGCATCAGTCAGTTGACGGATAAGTAAAATTTTCAACTAAAATTTCTTGCATTGTTAATTAGTGTATGTCCATAAAGTCGGTAATAATTCTGTAGCCCAG
>JADFPG010000042.1 GCA_022562455.1 Fidelibacterota bacterium
AGGTGACACAAAAGATTAACGGTTGGGAAAAGTGCAACGCATTTAACTTGATCTCCTAATATGTAAGAGAATATCGCTTAGCAAATAAATTAAAAATCTCTCTCGCAAAGACGCCAAGAACGCAAAGAGAATATTTATGACAGAAAACGAAATTGCCAAGATATTAGTTAATATATTATTGTCCGCAGGATACTGTGGATTGGAATCTGTTTATGAAGTAGCAATATGTTATGAACTTGATAAACTTGGGAAAAAATATTAAAGACAACAGGGAATCGCTGTAGTTTATGATGATGCAAAAATTGATATTGGTTTTTCCATAGGATCCTTTGGAAGAGCCGATATAATTGTAGAAAATAAAGTTACTTTGGAAATTAAATCTATAGAGGTAATTGCCCTTGTTCATCAATTTATAATTCTTGGCGTCCTTTGCGTCTTTGCGAGAAATAATATTGAAATTCCGGTAAGAATAAATAGACCGATGTCCAAAATATTGCTTCTGAAATGCCTCGATACTCTATTTTAGCAGATAAAAAATTCGACTATATCCTGTCCAAAACAGGAAATGCCATCCTTCGATATCGTCCGGAGGAGGCTGTCTGTGTTATCGATTCCATCACGGCAGGGAAGACAGCTCAAGAAGTTCTCGGATACGGTGGAAATGTGCCTGTTGTGGATTCATTGGAGGCGTCTTTAAAGTATTCTCCCGACACCCTTCTGATTGCCATCGCACCCCCTGGAGGCAGGCTTCCGGATTCATGGCGGGAAATTATATGCCTCTCCATGTCTAAGGGGCTGAATATTGTTTCGGGTCTTCACACATTTCTATCCGACGATGAAGAATTCTCAAGTCTGGCAAAAAAAAATCAAGTTATTATCACAGACTTGCGACGACCTCCCAGTCCATTACCATTTTCAAAAGGATCATGGCGGTGGCGGAAGATTCCGGTCCTGCTGACAGTGGGATCAGATTGTGACACAGGAAAAATGACAACTGCATGGGAGATTAAACAATTGTTAGAGGAACAGGGGAAAAAAGTTGCATTTATCGGAACAGGGCAGACAGGAATACTCCTCGGGGGACGAGGTGTAGCAGTGGATGCTGTAGTAAGTGACTTTGTAGCAGGGTGCATCGAATATGAAATCGACAAGGTCGGAAATGAGTTTGATCTGATTATCGTTGAGGGACAGGGAAGTCTTAATCATATGGCATATTCCGGTGTAACTCTTGGACTTATTCATGGAACCATGCCTGATATGTTAATTATGTGCCATGAACCTGATAGAGAATTGGATACTATTGATCATCCCATACCGTCACTTAGTGAAATCTTGGATATTCACCTAAAATTGCTTGCTCCCTTCAAAAAAACCGTCTATGCAGGAATCAGCCTTCTGACAGGTCAAGTGAATGCTCAAGAAGCTCAACTTTCGGTTGAGAGAATTGAAAAAAACGAAGGAATTCCAACCACAGATGTTATACGGTTTGGGGGAGATAAAATTGTAAGCCAGGTTTTCTCGTATTTAAAGAGTCACGAGATATAAGCACACTGGACTTTTAATAAGTACATTCACTACATTTGATCCATGGATTTCCAATATTCCACATATAGGATACAGCTACGCCATCCTTTCACAATTTCACGTAGTTCGAAGAATTTTTATGACATTGTTTTTATCTATTTAACTGATAAAGGTGTTACAGGAGTTGGAGAAGCCGCACCTTCAGACCGATACAACGAGAAATTTAATCAAATTTTACGCACACTTCAGTCCATATCTTTGGACGACATTGATGAATCTGACCCATTAGAGAAGCAATTAGATAGAATATTTGAAAGATGTCAAGGATACCGCTCCCTCATGGCAGCATTTGATATGGCACTTCACGACTTGCGGGGAAAACAAAATTCTACACCATTATATGATTACTTTGGAGCCAATCCAGATCAGACACCTGTGACTTCTTTTACGATTGGTATCGACAAATTAGAAGTAATTCAAGAAAAAGTTGAAGAAGCCGCCGACTTTCCTATTTTGAAAATTAAGTTGGGGACTCAGGATGACAAAGCCATCATTAATACGATTCGAAATGTTACGGATAAGAAAATTCGTGTAGATGCAAACGAGGGGTGGAATTTGGATGAAGCTTTAAGAATGTGTGAATGGTTGGAAAAGAAAAACGTGGAATTTGTGGAACAACCATTACCTGCCAGTAATATAGAAGATTCGGAAAAGTTAAAAGAACAATCTCCCTTAAAACTCATCGCTGATGAAAATTGTATGAATTCAACCGACATTCCTAAGATCAGAAATGCTTTTGATGGGATTAATATTAAACTGATGAAATGCGGGGGTCTTTTTGAAGCGTTAAAAATGATCAGATTGGCAAGGGAGAATGATCTCGAGATCATGCTTGGATGCATGGTTGAATCTTCTGTAGCAATTACTGCAGCCGCTCACCTTTCGCCACTCGTTGATTACGCTGATTTGGATGGTAATGTATTAATTAAAAATGATCCATATATTGGTGTGAGACTAAAAGAAGGGAAATTGTTATTACCAATAGAACCGGGACTCGGAGTACAAATTCGAACAAAAAATAAGGAGTCATAAAGTTTATTAATGAAAATTATAGGAATAGAACACATCGCCATTGCGACAAAAGACTTGGAACAAGATTCTTCATTCTGGAGTGATATTTTGGGCATTAACAATTTAGGAAAGGAGATTGTGAAAAATGAAGGGGTGGTAACGGATATATACAACACAGGTCAGGGTAAAGTGGAATTGTTAGCAGAATATGGAGAAGAATCACCTATCACAAAATTCTTAGAAAAACGGGGTTCAGGGCTTCATCATGTCTGTTTTGAAGTTGAGGATATACACGAAGCAGTAAAAGAATTAAAATCGAAGGGCATACAACTCATCTTGGATAAACCAACTATGGGGGCTGAAGGTTATCAAATTGTATTTATTCATCCAAAAAGTGCAGGGGGGGTTCTGGTTGAATTATGCCAGAAACAGAAAGCAATGCCTCAGAAAGTAATGCCTCAGTCACGGGGGCATAATTGAAGAACCAAGTCCCCTGTCTGCCGACAGGCAGGCAAACTCTCCCAAAGGGACTCCTGTGGAGCAAGAACCAAAGAACACCTGCCAGACTGCGTCACGCCAGCCCGACTTTGTCGTACAGGCGGGCAGGCAGGGAACTTACTAATTACCCAGAATATTTGGTTCTTGGCTCTTGGTTCTTGGGTTTTTTGAATTTTCCTTTCCATCCACCACTGAGTTATTACAACAGAAACAAATAAATGATGATATCTATTTCTAAGAATCTTACTACCAAACTGAAAGGTATACCTGATTTACCAGGTGTTTACCTGTTTTTAGATAAAGGGGGAAAAATCCTTTATATAGGGAAAGCGAAAAATTTGAGGGATCGTGTAAAGTCCTATTTCCATAAAAGCAGTCAACAGTCTGCCAAAATTATTTCTTTATTGACAAAGGTTACTGACTTTGATTGGATTGTTTCAGAATCCGAAGTAGAAGCATTACTAACAGAAGCCAACCTGATAAAAGAATACAAGCCTAAATACAATGTTGATCTAAAGGATGATAAGTCATTTCCGTATATTCAAATCACAAAGGAACCTTACCCACAAGTTCTGTTGACCAGAAATGTCACAAAAGATGGATCAAAATATTTTGGTCCGTACACAAATATCAAATCACTCAGAGAAACACTTAAAGTTATACACAAGGTGTTCCCAGTAAGAAGTTGCAGTTACTATTTAGATGAGAAAAAAATAACCAATAATAGTATTTCAATTTGCCTCGATTACCACATCAATAAATGTGAAGGTCCCTGCGAAGGACGGATATCAGAAGATAATTACAACCTGATGATTCGTGAGATCATTCGGTTTCTACATGGCAGAACCAGTCAAGTCATTAAAAATCTCAAGAAGAAAATGATTCAGGCTTCTCAAGAAATGCGGTATGAGGAGGCTACTGCATTTCGAGATCAAATGAAAGCAGTAGAGAATTTTACTCGACGGCAGAGAAAAGTTACCGCATCTTTTGAAGATAAAGACATCATTGCGTTTGCCATCGATGGCAATAATTCGTGTGCGGTGATATTGAGACTTAGAAATGGGAAATTAATCGGTCGTGAAAAAGTATTTTTATCAGGGGTAGATATTGAAAATATGGGATCAACAATATCAGAATTCTTACAGCAATTTTATCTTGAAACCGATTTTATTCCCGATGAAATAATCGTGCAGGAAGACCCTGATCCAATAGAATCACTCATTTTATGGCTGAGTGAGAAAAGAAACAAAAAAGTCAGAATCATTGTTCCTCAAAAAGGGGAAAAAGTCAGACTGTTAAGAATAAGTCAAAAAAATGCAGAATTGCTGTTGGGGGAATACCTGCGAAAGAAAGAGAGAATGAGAGAGTTAATTCCTGCATCGGTAGAAAGACTCAAATCAGATTTGGGATTGTCTGTTCCGCCAAGAAGAATTGAAGCATTTGATATTTCCAACATACAGGGGTCAAATCCGGTAGGTTCGATGGTCTGTTTTGTTGATGGAAAACCTAAAAAAAGAGGGTATAGAAAGTTTAAGATAAAATCAGTGAAAGGCATTGATGATTTTGCCATGATGCGTGAAGTGGTATACCGAAGATATAATCGATTAAAAAGTGAAAATGCGCAGTTCCCTGACTTAATTCTTGTCGATGGGGGCAAAGGTCAGTTGGGAATGGGCGTATCGGCATTACAATCGTTGGGATTATCCTATATCCCTGTGGTTGGTCTCGCCAAAAGACTTGAGGAGGTATTTCTACAGGGATTTCCTGATCCACAATCTATTCCCAAAGGATCGCCAGGGCTTCTACTTCTCCGTCGGATCAGAGACGAAGCCCACAGGTTTGCAATTTCATTTCACCGAAACATGCGAAGCAAGGAAATGACTTCATCAATTTTTATTGAAATTAACGGTGTGGGACCTGTAATACATAGAAAGTTGTTTGATAGATATAAAACTACCGACGAAATTGCAAGCTGTTCACCACTAATTTTATCAAACCAAGTACATATTAATGAAAACTTAGCAAAGAAAATCATTAAAAAGGCAAAGGAATATCAATCTTCAATCAAGCCTGCAAGTCGAATGGGTGTTTAAAGTTCTTTTTCGAATACCTGGTTAAATATAATAATATAATCAACATCACTTAATGAATAAGAAAACCGCATGATTCAGCAGAAGACCAAAAAAGACCTCCCGTTTACCGGAGACCAGAAACATCAAATCGTACGTGAACTTGGGAGAAATCCTAATAAGTTGGAATGGATGATATTATCAAGCTATTGGAATCACAAATTTGTTCGAGACATTACAAAACGGTTCATTGATAATTTTCCTAAAGTGAGTCATGCGGATAATAAATCTACTTATTCTGAGGAATCCCCATTTTACAATATCTCTGGAAATATCAGTGTTGGATTGGAATTATTCACTTGTTCGGGATTTGAACAAGAAGAGGTAAATCAAAAAGTCTTTGAGAGAATTTATCATATGAACAACAAATTGTCTTCGAAGGGAGCTGTGTTAAGGGGAG
The DNA here is from genome assembly GCA_022562455.1 of Fidelibacterota bacterium. Taxonomy (GTDB): domain Bacteria; phylum Fidelibacterota; class Marinisomatia; order Marinisomatales; family SCKK01; genus SCKK01. The sequence goes on from JADFPG010000042.1 coordinate 5,623, forward strand.
CCTATTGTTGGATAGGCGTTGGTAAAAAAAATAAGGGGAAAAATTATTTAATTAAACAGCTGGTTAAAAATATTCAAAATCATTTTGAAGGGTTGAAATTAACAAAATCTAAGTTTGATTTTTCATACGATCGGATATTTAATGACCAGTCGATAATATCGATGATGACAATTGGTATTAGACAGGATGGAGAAGATAAAAATAATTCAAATTGGCCTGAAGGGAATCTTGTATTTTTAATTTCTCCAAACAGTGGATTTACTAATTGGGAAAACAACTTTAATATGGGAATTATAGCCAGGTGTATGGTAGACAGGCAATATGTTGTGAATTTTACAACGGTTGATGAATCGGGATTGATAGAGACTGTAATTCATGCAGCTTTAAAAGGAACGACGGGAATTTCTGTAAACATTAATCAAATTCCATCTTTTGACCGTAGAAAAAGAATTGAACATATTGTCTCATCACCACATTCTGGGGGATTGCTTGTAATTGTTAGTAAGGGATTTCAGAAAGAGATAAAAAGTCTCTGTAAGGACAACGGTGTATATTGCCATGAAATTGGTTATACAGATGGCAGTGAGAATTTCCATCTTGTTAACAACGAAAAGAAGCTTGTCTCTTTACCATTATCCTTATTTGAGTCGAAAATGGAGCATCAACCAGTAAGTTTTACTGCAAAAAAGGAAGATGTGGTACAAAATAGAGATTTGGATAAATCTTCGTTGTTGATTCCAAAAGATTTGAGCTCGGTATTGCTGGAAATGTTGAAGTCTGGGAATGTTGTAGAACAGGAGGACCACTTTATATCAGTGAATGATATCACAGAGTTGATCTCTGGAAATCATTCATCAGGGGAATTGATTGTGGTATTAGAGAATTATACCAGGTATATAAACCTTGATCCGAGAGTTGGTACTACAAGCACTATTTTAGGAGCAATAAGGCGAATAGTGTCTCGAGGTGCTAACCCAATTGGGATAATTTTTACTATGATGATTCAAGATTTATCCGATAAAAAAAATTATTATTTATTCAAGGAATCCATGTATGGAGTAACGGATGTTTGTAATTCTATGGGTATCCCTTATTTCAATAGTGATATAAGTTTCAATAATTCCTCATTTAACAGTTTTGTATTTACAGGTGGAGCAGTAGGGTTATTAGAAAACTCAGAATTTGAGATTACATCAGATTTTAAATCGGTGGGTGATTTTATTTTAATGCTTGGGAGTCACAGGGGGGAATTAGGGGGAACGGAATATTTAGAGCAAGTTCATAGTCGAATTGACGGGACACCACCTACTATTGATTTAGCGGGGGAAAAGAGGGTTTATGAAATCCTTTCTGTAGCCAATCGGGGTGGATTAATAAAATCGGCATCACCAGTGGCTGCAGGTGGACTTGCAGTAGTTCTTGGAAAATCTGTCATCCGTTCGGACCGGGAATTAGGTGTAAGAATTCATATGAGTAGTAAAATCAGGGATGATGAACTTCTATTTGGCGAAACCCAGGGACTTTTTATCATTTCTGTTGACGAAGACGCATTAATCGAAATTGAGAGACTCTGTATGAGATTCGGAGTCTCCTGTACTGCAATTGGGCGAGTGACCGATTCAGGTTTATTTACCATTAACAAATTGATTTCACTAAAAGTGAAAACGATGAAAAAAGCTTATTTTTCTTCAAAAAAGAGAATCTTTGGATCTTTACCCCGGGTTTAGTTCGATCCGTTGCTTGTTTTCGATTTTTCACTTCATGTTGTTGCCCATTGAGATGTGCATAAAATCTATCCTTTGAACAATCCTTCTCTCAACTATAAATTATTACAATGGTTAATTGGTTTTTGTGTATCTTAGGGCATCATTTATTATCAATGGGGCTGTAGCTCAGATGGGAGAGCGTCGCGTTCGCAATGCGAAGGTCGGGAGTTCGATCCTCCTCAGCTCCACGAACTGGAGTGGAATATTGGAGAAATGGAGTGCTGCTCCGTAGGAGCTCCTTCGGAGGAGTAATGAGAAGTGATCAAACAATATTCCCCCGTATAGTCCCTGACACGCTCCACGATATCCGGAAACTTCGGGATACTTACTTGCCTGCCCGACAAAGTCATTCAGGTGGGTGGGGTAGGCATTACTCCATAATGATTTTGGTCGTGCTAAGTGGGGAGCCAGCGGTGCCCTGTAACCTGCAATCCGCTACAGCAGGGCTGATGCTACAGAGCGGATTTTTCGAAGTGGTCGACTGAATGTAAGCGGTGTTGAATTTTCAGACCATCGCAATAGCTGATTGTTGAACCCCGTCAGGCCCGGGAGGGAGCAGCGGCAGGCAATTTGGTCTATGTGCCGGTGGAGCACTGAAGAGGAGCTGGCTGCAGTAAAGTTAATCATTTCAGAATGTTCAATCTGTAGTGCACGGCCAATATTTTTTTCATGACTTAAAATCTTTGTATTCAATATTGTTATCTGTGAAAATCTGTATTAATCTGTATGGCGGAAAAAGATGAGTTATCAAGTATTAGCACGAAAGTATCGCCCCAAAACTTTTCAAGATGTAGTGGGTCAGGAGCATGTGACTCAGACCCTACTTAATGCATTCGCAATTGATCGTATTGCCCATGCTTATCTATTTGCCGGTCCCAGGGGTGTGGGGAAAACAACCACTGCCCGGATTCTCGCCAAAGCATTGAATTGCCTTAAAAATGATAAGGGTAATCCTTGTAATTCCTGCCAGAATTGTGTGGAAATTAGTGCTTCTAGAAGTATGGATGTATTGGAAATCGACGGTGCATCGAACAGGGGAATTGACGAAATCCGAAATCTTCGTGACCAGGTAAAGTATACACCTATAAACTCCAAATTCAGGGTATTCATTATCGATGAAGTTCATATGCTGACCACCCAGGCTTTTAATGCTTTACTTAAAACTTTAGAAGAACCTCCCCCTCATGTAAAATTCATATTTGCCACGACGGAACCTAATAAAGTTTTGCCAACCATCATATCCCGATGCCAACGGTACGATTTCCATAGAATGTCTGAAGAAGATATTAGCACAGGGATGGAAGTAGTATTAAAAGAGGAAAAGATCGATATTGATGACCAGACAAGGAAATTTATCATCGGGTTGGCAGATGGCAGCATGCGGGATGCGTTAAGCATTTTGGATCAGGTTATCGCATTTTGTGGTGAAAATATTGAATTTGGTAAAGCTTCTACTTTATTGGGTATTATACCTGAAGAACTATATTTTGATATCACAGATGCTATAAAATCAAAGAATCGTATTGAGTTAATTCGGACGCTTCAAGATGTCTATTCCAGGGGATTTTCTCTTCCTGAGTTTGTATCCGGCTTGAATAAACATATGATTAATATACTCACCTGTTCAGTAGAATCGGGGGAAGAATTACTTGAGGTCTCTACAGAAATGACGGAAAGATACAAAGAAGAAAGTCAAAAATGGGATCCTAAAGATATTTTACGGTATAGTGATATTTTGACAGAATTAGAAATGAAGCTTAAGATTGTTCAGCAACCCAGACTCTATACGGAAACGACGTTTTTAAAATTATTAGAAATGGATTCTACTATTTCTATAACTGATCTTGTTAAAAAACTATCAAGCCAGATGCAAGAAAAGACAGACATCGAGCCAACTCTTTTCTCTAATCTTGAAGAGAAGGATTCAAGTGTGTATGCTTCTGTTCCGTCAGTTAAAGAAGCTAAACCTTCACAAAGAATGGAATATAAGCAGAAGACAGAAAAACCAATCAGAATTTCAGATGCTGCGAAGGGAACTCTATTTTCAAAGATAAAAAATAATTGGGACGAAATTGTATCAAAAGTTTCTGAAAACGGTACTTCATTATCGACTTTTTTAAGCCATGGGTCGCCCAAAACTATTGATGGAAAAAGATTGACTATATCACTGCCAAGAAAGTATAAATTTCAGATAGACTTTTTAAATAAAAAAGCGAGTTTGATAGAGTCTACCTTTGAAAAAGAATTAAAGGAAAAAGTAAAAATAGACTTTGTAGTACAACATGATAAGGAGGAGGAAATAATTAAAAACATGAAAGAAACAAATCCAGTAACTCAGCGTATGTTGGAGTTATTTGGTGGGAAGGAAATAACATAGCTTCGTCCCCTAGGAAGTAATTCCCTGCCTGACGGCAGGAAGGCGATACAAGAACATATTTATCGAACGAAAGAAATAAAAGAGGAGAAATAATGTTTACAAAAGGAAACTTATCCAATGTATTAAAGCAGGCGAAAAAGGTACAGGAAAGATTAGAGTCTGCCCAGGCGGAATTAGAGAAACTGGAATTAGAAGGACAGGCGGGTGGTGGAATGGTAATTGCAAAAGTAAACGGAAAACAGGAGTTGTTGAGTATTAATATTGATCCTGAGATTCTTCAAGAAGATGTGGAGATGGTAGAAGACTTAATTGTTGCAGCAGTGAATCAAGCGATGAAAGAGGCAGGTGAAGAGTACCAAAGACGTTTGGGTGCCATTTCAGGGAGTTTATTAGGTCCAGGGGGTGCACTGAACATTCCTGGACTTTAATCTAAATTATGAAAGCATTACCCGATTCATTAAACAGGTTAATTGAAGGATTATCTGCATTCCCGGGTATAGGGAAAAAAACTGCGCAAAGAATGGCGTTTTTCCTTCTAAAATCAGAGCGTGAGATGGCTGTTAACCTCGCGAAGTCTATTCTTGAGGTAAAGGACCAAATTCATGAATGTTCAATTTGCCACACCATTTCAGAGACTTCCGTGTGTGGTATTTGCACGGATCAGAAACGTGATGATAGTCTCCTCTGTGTGGTTGAAGACTCAACCGATTTGCTTGCATTTGAGAAAACAAATGAGTATAATGGCAAATACCATGTGCTTGGAGGTGTGATATCTCCATTAGATGGAATTGGTCCAGATGAATTACACATCGATTCGCTATTGGAAAGGCTTAATGGAACGGAAGAGGTAATCATTGCAACCAATCCAAATGCGGAAGGGGAAACAACGGCTCTCTATCTTGCAAAAATACTCAAATCTCGTGACGTAAAAGTCTCACGTATTGCAAAAGGAATCCCCGTGGGTGGGGACCTTGAATATGCAGATGAAGCTACAATCGTTAGTGCATTAGAAGGGAGGATTACGTTGTAATATGCTTCCGAATATTTTAACAATCGGACGAATTGTACTCACACCTGTCTTTATTCTTTGTCTATTCTATGAAGCACCCTGGGCAAAACCGGTTGCTCTTTTTGTTTTTATTATTGCTTCAATTACCGATGCCATCGATGGACATTTAGCCAGAAAACACGGACTTGTAACCAAAACCGGCGCTTTTCTTGATCCACTTGCAGATAAAATTCTTGTTTCATCTGCTTTTATCTCCTTTGCTATCATGGGAAAAATCCCATTTTGGATGGCCGGATTAATCATTTTCAGAGATTTATTTATTACGGGGCTAAGGATGGTCTTCATGAATCGTGGGCTGACCTTGGTTACCAGTAAAATTTCAAAATTAAAAACAGGTTTTCAGATCGGGGCAATCATTTTCATCCTTTTATATTTAAGTCTCAAAACCGTAATGGTCGTTGGTGCGGTAATAGTTCAGCTGATAGAATCGTTCGATCTGATCTATTATGCTACTTTTATAACCACACTTTTTACAGTTTATACAGCTATTAATTATATCTATAAAAACCGGGTGGTTATTACAGAGTTTATCATGACTGATCGCTCGTGAAATTACCCGTCCAAGTATATTACTGGATAGCAACTGTATTTTTTATTGGTTATTTACCCCTGGCGCCAGGTACGTGGGGGTCTGCTGCATCACTTTTAACATGGTACTTTATCCCGGAAATGAATGTGATTGTTTTTTCCTCTATTATTATTATTTTATTTATGTTAGGACTTATTAGCGCTAAAAAAGTTGCAGAACATGAAAATAATCCTGATCCCTCAAAGGTTATCATAGATGAATGGGTAGGTATGTGGATTGCCCTTCTTATTGTACCCAAAACCTGGCAATGGATGGCAGGAAGCTTTCTTCTCTTCCGTTTTTTTGATATTTCAAAATTTTTCCCCATGAGACAAATTGAGAAATTGAAAAAGGGCTGGGGAATTATGTTAGACGATGTTGTCGCGGGGATTTATTCGTTACTCATTCTTTTGATAATACGAAACATCAGATGAATGCAGCATTAATTATTATTGGTAATGAACTCTTAAGTGGATTCACACTCGATTCAAATTCCACCTGGATGGGACGGAAACTCCTCAATATTGGTATCAAAACAATGATAAAACTGACGGTAGGAGATTCGGAAAATGCCATCTTAGATTCCTTAAGAAGTGTTGATGAAAAATATGACATTGTAATTTTATCCGGTGGGCTTGGACCTACTCATGATGATGTTACCAAAAAAGCTTACTGTGAGTTTATTGGAGCTGAACTGGTATTTGACGAAAGTTATTTTTTAAAATTAAGTGAATCTTTTAAACGGAGGGGTATTGATATTCCGGAATCTAATCGTGATCAGGCATACATTCCCACGAAAGGAGAAATTATCCCAAATTCAAGGGGTTCAGCATTGGGACTGAAATTTGTTAAGGACAAAACCAGATTTTATGTAGTTCCTGGCGTACCTTCAGAAATGATGACAATGATGGATGAATACATTTTACCTGAGTTAAGTGAAATAGCTCCTCATGATCTCATTATCACTACAATTCGCACTACCGGCTTAATGGAATCCGCATTATTTGATACGCTAAAAGATATTGTGAAATCAACAAAGGTTGATGTCTCTTTCTTACCCGGTTTTATGGGAGTAGATATTCGGCTCTCTTCCAGAAACAAGAAGGCTGTGATGGAATTGTCCTCAAATATCTATGATTTGATTGGGAAATTTATTTATTCGGAGGATTGGGAAACACTGGAAGAAGCTGTGGGGAGATTACTGAGGGAACAAGGTCTGACCATCGCTGTGGCAGAATCGTGCACGGGAGGACTTCTATCGGATAGGATTACTAATATTCCAGGGAGTTCAGACTATTTTTTAGGTGGGATGGTCACGTATGATAATCAGGCAAAACAGGATTTGTTAGGCGTGCAAACTTATACTTTAGAGGAATTCGGAGCAGTAAGCGAGCAGACTGCAAAGGAAATGGCGCAGGGAGTTAGAAGGGTGTTTCAAGGGAATATTGGGGTGTCCATAACGGGTATTGCCGGTCCAGGTGGAGGCACAGATGAAAAACCGGTTGGATTGGTGTTTATCGGTTTGGATTTCGAAGGAGATACGGAGGTGAGGTCTTTTACTTTCACAAAAGAAAGACGGTTTAATAAGGAATTGTCGGCCCAGGCGGCACTGAATATGCTAAGGCTTTCAATTGGGGGATAGATAACTTGGAAGTTAAAATAGTTCATTAAACAAAAAGATGATTGCTACTTGAATCCAACAACCAATGAGCATTTCAGTATTTTAGTTTTTACATGACTTCCACAAAATTAATTCGAACCTTCATTGCAGTTGAATTACCCCATGCAGTGAAACAAATGGTGTTGAATCTTCAAACAACAGTAACAGCCAAACCCAAAGCAGTCAAGTGGCTTAAAATGTCAAATATCCATCTAACCCTGAGATTCATTGGACCGACGCCTGAGGAGGAGATTCCTCGAATTAATGAGGCAATAAAGAAAGCGGTAGAGGGTCATAATGACCACATTTTAAAGGTTACAAAAACAGGTGTCTTTCCCAAAAAGGAACGTCCAAAAATCTTGTGGCTTGGGGTGGAAGGAGAAATTGGTAAAATTCAAAATCTTGTTTGTGACTTAAACAGAGAATTGAAACAATTGGGTTATCCACCCGAAGAAAGAAAATATCACCCACATATCACCGTTGGACGGATTCGTTACCCACAAAAGATTACCCCAGATGTCTCTAATTTCTTAAATTCAGAGTACGAACCCATAGAGATAGAGGTTCAGAAAGTAAAATTTTTTCAAAGTGATCTTGTACCGGGTGGGCCTGTTTATTCCATTTTAGGTATTCACGAACTTACCCCGAATAGTTAGGAGAAAATTTCATGGCAAAGATAAAAAATGCAACAACTGAAAGTAAAAAATCAAAAGCTTTGGAACTTGCGGTCACACAGATTGACCGTCAGTTTGGTAAAGGGTCTATCATGCGGTTGGGTGATAAAGACAAAATCGGAGGAATTGATGTTATCTCTACAGGGTCTATTTCGCTGGATGCTGCTCTTGGCATCGGGGGGATTCCCAGAGGGAGAATTACAGAAATCTATGGACCTGAAGGGTCGGGTAAAACAACTCTTGGTCTTCATTTATTGGCAGAGGCTCAAAAAAAGGACGGCTATGGTGTCTTTATTGATGCGGAACATGCCCTCGACCCAAACTATGCTAAGAGACTGGGAGTTAATACAGATGAATTGCTGGTTTCACAACCCGATACAGGCGAACAGGCACTTGAAATTTGCGATACACTGGTCAGGAGTGGCGCTGTTGATATAATTATTATTGATTCAGTGGCTGCTTTGGTGCCTCGAGTAGAATTAGAAGGTGAAATGGGCGATATTCATGTTGGACTTCAGGCAAGGTTGATGTCACAAGCGCTACGGAAATTGACAGGGACTGTTTCCAAGTCAAATACATGTGTTATCTTCATCAACCAAATCCGCGAAAAAATTGGAGTCATGTTTGGGAATCCGGAGACAACACCTGGTGGAAGAGCGTTGAAATTTTATACCTCCATTCGTATGGAAATCAGACGCATCTCCATTATTCAAGAAGGAGATATAAAAATCGGAAGCAGGGTTCGTGTCAAAGTGGTGAAAAACAAATGCGCGCCTCCTTTCAGACAGGCAGAATTTGATATCATATTCGGAGAGGGGATATCCTATGAAGGTGATCTATTGGACATTGGTGTTACCGCTGGAATTGTGGAAAAGTCAGGGGCGTGGTATTCTTATGGAGATGAAAAACTCGGTCATGGACGGGAAAACTCAAAAAAATTTCTGATGGAATATGATGATGTAAAATCATCAATCGAAAAGCAAGTGAAAGCTTTTCTCGGAATGGAAGTGGAAGAAAACGGTGAAGCTGTAGTGTAAGGTGGATAAAAAGAATGAGATTACTGCTATCAAGGTCCCACTGAAACGCCCGGACAGGCGTTCGCTATACCTTGACGGGAAATTTGCCTTCAGTGTGTCTGAAGGCATTTTTTTTCTACATAATCTCAAGGTAGGCGATTGCCTCACTCAAAAACAAATGGTAACTCTAAAAGCAGATGATGATCGGTATAAAATAAGTGAAGCAGCTTACCGGCTATTGGGATATCGCCAGAGAAGTGTCAGAGAACTTCGAATCCGTTTACTCCAAAAAGGGTGGGAAAGTGATGAAATCGAACCCGTTATCAATGAACTTTGTGAGAAGGGATATTTGGATGACCTCGAGTTTGCAAGAGTGTTTACCAGAGATAAAATAAAATTTAAATACCTGGGTCCTGTCGCCTTGAGAAATGAATTATTCAGAACAGGGGTAGATAAGGAAATTATCGAAAAGGTTATTGATGAAGCCTATTCTTCCAAGTCACCCCGAGAATTAATGTTAGAACTCCTCCTGAAAAAACGGATTTCATTGGATAAACCGATGGAGAATAAAGAAAAGATCCGTCTTGTTAATTTGTTAAAAAGGAAAGGCTACAGGTGGGAGGATATTGAACCGGTCATTTCCGTCATAAAAACCCGTTGAATATCCCTCGACCCGACGGTAAATTCGTTTCCATTTTAAACGAACCACTATGAAAAAACAAATCCTCGGAATATTAGCACTCATATTATTATCTTACTCTGTCTATGCACAGGAAGGCGGATCACAAACGACTCAAGGGAGTGTAGGATCGGTGACCATTGATGGAAAGTTATGGAATCAGATCGCACTGAGACCCGTCATCCCAATCGGAAAATTCGGTGTTGCCCTTGATCTGGTCGTCTACATCGATGGTGAAGGGAATATTCATAAAGATGAGTGGGACTTTTCTTCGCTTGGGGCAACAAAGAACACGATCATAGATAAAATCTACTATATCAGGTATGGCTTACCTGGTGATCCTTTATATTTCAGGGTTGGCGCACTCGATTATGTATCTTTGGGATATGGTATTCTTGTATCCGGTTATTCCAATACCATGCAATATCCTCAGGTGAGAAAAGTGGGACTTGATTTGAGGCTGAAAAAGTGGAACCATTCGTTTGAGGGATTTATAAACGATTTTAAAGAAAATATAGGACTATTTGGGATGAGTGTGAGTCGTCCATTACCTGGAGGGTTTAAAGGAGGAATCACCATAGTCGCCGACCGGAACCAATATCTCGGTTTAAAAGATAGAGATGATGATGGTGTCCCTGATGTGTTGGATGATTTTCCTCGAAATGCCAGTATCTGGGCTGATACGGATGGGGATGGAATTGAAGACAGTGTCGACCCGGATGCTGATGGGGATAATATTATAGACGGAGGTCAAGATCTCGATGGAGATGGAATTATAGATGGAACTGAAACCGTAGATCTGGAAGAGGATGGAAACATAGGGATACCCTATGATGCCGAAATCGTCTTAAAAAAAGTATCACAACTTAAAAATGGAGATCCCATTGCAGGGGTGGCTTTCGATGTGAGTTATCCTTTGCTGAATCAAAAAAAACTGAGAGTGGATATTTATGTTCAAGCTGCCCAACTAATCGGCAAAACTGTGAATCCTGAAACAGATGAAAAAATTGCAACGGGTATGGGGCTTGTTCCGTTGGGAGTCGCATTCAAATTCAGACCGATGAGATTAAGCCTTGAGTACAGAATCATTCCAAGAGAGGGGAGATTTGATTTTGGTTACTGGGATCGTTCCTATGATATGGAACGGGCAATCTTTCGTGAGGATGTTGATGGAAATATTCAGGTGAAGACCAAAGAAAGCCTCCTGGGTAGATACGGAAAACAGAAAGGTTTCTACGGAACGTTTGGAGTGGATTTAGGCTCCCTACTTGTATTGAAAACAGAATATCAAAACCTGAGAGGGAAAATTTGGAATGACGAAATCGACAAATTCGAAGACCAGCAAAATCGTAGTTTTAAGACCAGTTTAGCGCTTAGAAAAAAGGTTTTCCGGATTAAATATGCTACTTTCTTTTATCAACAGAGAAATGTCCAAAATCCTTTTGAATTTGAATTTACAGAAAGTACTGTGATGGGATATGGGGTTGGGTATGAGATCTCTGCCGGCATTACATTAAATTATATTTTTCGTCGAACTTTTCGTGATTTGAACGGGGATGGGGACGTAAAAGACGATGGAGAAACCATTAATATCACAACTGTCGAAACAACATTCAACCTATGATGGATTCAAAAAATATCAGACAACAGTTCATCGACTTTTTTAAGGCAAAAGATCATTCCATTGTCCGGAGTGCATCCCTGGTTCCAAGAGACGATCCTACCCTCTTGTTTACCAATGCGGGGATGAACCAATTTAAAAATATTTTTCTTGGGAAGGAGATTGCAAAATCATCTCGTGTTGTGAATGCACAAAAGTGTATTCGAGTGAGTGGCAAGCATAATGATTTGGATGAAGTAGGTTATGATGCCTTTCATCACACATTTTTTGAGATGCTGGGAAATTGGTCCTTTGGCGACTACTACAAAGCAGAAGCGATCCAATGGGCGTGGGAGTTAGTGACCGAAGTATGGGGAATGTCGAAAGACAGATTGTGGGCAACCGTTTACGAGGAGGATGCTGAGTCAGAAACATTGTGGAAAGAAGTCACGGATATCGATCCTTCCCGGGTGCTTAAGTTTGGAAAAAAGGACAATTTCTGGGAAATGGGAGAGACGGGTCCCTGCGGTCCTTGTTCGGAAATTCACTATTTTATTGGGGATGATCTATCAAAACAGAACAGGGAAGGGGTCAATGTTTCTAACCAGTTCTGGGAATTGTGGAATCTGGTTTTTATACAGAATAACCGTAATCCCGATGGTTCCATGGATGAATTGCCGCAGAAACATGTAGATACAGGCGCCGGATTGGAACGGATTGTGGCTGTGTTACAAAACAAAACCAGCAACTATGATACCGACCTGTTTCAACCCATTATCCGAACATTAGAGGAGGTAACAACAACGAGATACCGGGATCATAAAATTGCTCATCGTGTGATTTCTGATCATGTGCGGATGCTCGTTTTCGCCATTTCAGACGGGGTTCTTCCCTCCAACGAAGGGAGAGGGTATGTCGCCAGACGGATTCTAAGGAGGGCTGCCAGGTTCGGGGGAGAATTGGGTTACCATGAACCATTCATTCACCGGTTGGTAAAGACGGTCGTAGACGAAATGGGGGGTATCTATCCCGAACTTGTGGAGAAACAGAGGCATGTGGAGAAGGTAATCGAGGCGGAAGAGATAAGTTTTGATGAAACTCTGGATCGGGGAATGGAACAATTTCATAAAATAGTAGCTGATCTTTCCGGAACAGTTATCCCAGGATTGGCGGCATTCCGTCTATATGATACCTTTGGCTTTCCCATAGATCTCACAGAGCAGATGGCTCGTGAACAGAATTTAACAGTGGATGTGGCGGGTTTTAAAGTTGAGATGGAAGAACAACGTCAGAGAACTCGTGCCATGGCAAAGTTTAAGTTTGATACTTCAGATTCCGAATGGGTACACTTAACAAAAGGAGAGGACTCCAAATTTCTTGGCTATACGGATGTATCGGCAGAGGGTACAATTAGGCGATACCAACAGAAAAACGGCAGTGTCTTGATAGTACTTGATCAAACTCCCTTTTATGCTGAACAGGGAGGACAGATTGGGGATACGGGAATTATCGCAGGTGACGGATTCAAAATTCGGGTAACGAATACAGTGAAAGAGGGTAGCAGTCATATACACGTCGGTGAATTTGTATCGGGTGAAAAAATCGAAACGAAAATCATTACCGCTGAAGTGGAAAGTGTGCGAAGGCAGAACATCCGGAAAAACCATACGGCTACTCATCTTCTTCACAAAGCGCTAAAAATGATCCTGGGCGAACACGTGCACCAGGCGGGGTCCTTGGTTGCGCCGGATTATTTACGGTTTGACCTGACCCATTATCAGATAATTACACGGGAAGAAATTCAAAAAATAGAAAAAATTGTCAACGAGGAAATTCTGAAGAATACATTGGTGGATATTGCAGTAAAGGATTTTGATACAGCGAGAGAAGAGGGAGCAGTCGCCATCTTTGAAGAAAAATATGGGGATGAAGTGAGGGTAATATCCATTGGTAACTTCTCAAAAGAGTTATGTGGGGGGACTCATGTAGAAAGAACGGGAGACATAGGTTTCTTTAAAATCACGGAGGAATCTTCACTTGCAGCAGGCGTGCGGCGATTGGTGGCGGTCACAGGACCCGGCGCTGTGGACTATGTCATTAAGGGATTTACGTCCTTATCAGAGATCCAGGACTTGCTCAATTGCTCCTATGATGAGGTAGCTCAGAGAGTGGGAAAGCTGACAGAACAGAAAAGGAAGTTAGAGAAGGAGTTAAAGAAGCGGCGAACTTCTGATGACGGCTTGGAGTTTGCCAAACTGGTAAAAGAGGGAATCCAGGTTGGTGAATCAAAAGTTGTGGTTGGTGTGGTGGAGGCTGATGACATGGACCATCTCAAAACTATCGGTGACCGTGTGCTGAACCTTATGAAAAGTGGTGTGGGTGTTCTGGGTTCTGAAATCGATTCAAAAGTAAGTATTGTTTGTGTTGTTTCAAAAGATTTGATCACAAAGGGAATTAAAGCCGGGGACATTGCAAAGGAAATCGGGAAAAATTTAGGAGGCGGAGGGGGAGGAAAACCTCATCTTGCCACGGCAGGTGGGAAGGATCCATCAAACATGAAGAATGCCATAGATAGTTTTAAACAGGATTTGGTTAGTAAGTTGAAAAACGTCAATGAGTGACCACCTGATTTTTCATAAGAGTCACCCAGGTAAAATCGGTTACTCATTGCCCTCATTGGATGTGCCGGAAGTCTCTCCTTCAGACGTTGTTGGATCCGAATTTCTTCGGAAAAAGGAACTTCACCTGCCGGAAGTGACTGAGCCGGAAGTAGTCCGGCACTACACCAATCTTTCCACCAAAAACCACCATGTGGATAAGGATGTATATCCCCTTGGGTCTTGCACGATGAAATACAATCCCAAAGTGAATGATGCCATGGCGAACCTGACGGGATTTTCCCTGGTTCACCCTAACCAGTTAGTGGAAACCGTTCAGGGGGCGTTGGCTGTGATCTCAGGACTGGAGGAACAATTGAAAGCCATCACAGGCATGTCTCGTTTTACGTTGCAGCCCAGCGCCGGATCGCAGGGAGAGTTGGTGGGCGTCCTCATCATGCACAAATATCATGAAATGCAGGGCAACCGGAAAAAAACTGTTCTGATTCCTGATACTGCCCACGGAACTAACCCTGCCAGTGTAGCCATGGCAGGGTACGAGGCAGTTCAGGTTCGTTCCAATGAAAAAGGACGGGTGGATATTGAGGACTTGAAAAATAAACTTAATGATGATGTAGCTGGAATGATGTTGACTCAGCCAAATACCCTCGGACTTTTTGAGAATGACATCCTGGAGATTACTAGACTGGTTCATGAAGCCGGTGGACTCATGTACATGGACGGCGCTAACCTGAATGCTATTTTGGGGTTGGTCCTGCCAATGGATATGGGATTTGATATTATCCACATCAATCTGCACAAAACATTTTCCACACCCCACGGCGGAGGCGGACCGGGTTCGGGACCCATCGGGGTAGTGGAAAATCTTGTGAAATTCCTCCCCGTACCCCTGATTGATGAGAAGGATGGACAGTATTATTTAAATGATGATCTCCCGAACTCCATTGGAAGAGTACACACATTCTTTGGGAACTTTGGTATTCTCGTCCGGGCGCACACCTACATTTTGCTTTTGGGGATTGAGGGAATTCGTACCATTTCGAGGCAGGCGATATTGAATGCCAACTATCTGAAGGCTCGTGTCAAAAATGCCTACGACTTATTTCAAGACGACCACTGCATGCATGAGTTTGTTCTGACTGCTGTGAAACAGAAAAAAGCCGGAGTAAAAGCCCTCGATATTGGGAAAAGATTATTAGATTACGGATTCCATGCCCCTACAGTTTATTTTCCCATCAATGTTCCAGAGGCTATGATGGTAGAACCGACGGAATCTGAAACAGTAGAAAGTCTTGACAGGTTTGCCGATGCACTCATCAAAATCGATGATGAGGCAAAGAACAATCCAGATTTATTGATAAATGCCCCTTATTCCACTCCGGTGAGGCGTCTGGATGAAGCCACGGCAAACCGTTCCCTGACACTCCGCTGGACACCTGATCATTAAGGTTGATGACCCGTGGAATACGTGACGAGTGATTCAGAGATAATTGTATATCTTCAACAGGGTGATTCACTGATCGAGAGTCTTACCCAATTAGCAGGGGAGAAAGGGTTGTCATCAGCTTTTTTTCAGGGAATTGGCGCCGTGACCGATGTAACTCTGGGATATTACAATCTTCAGGAAAAGCGGTATGAGACCAAAGAATTTAACGAGAATTATGAACTGATTTCATGTCTGGGTAATATCGCTCAGAAAGAGGGTGCTCTCTTTGTTCACGCCCATGTCACCATGGGCGACAGGAATTACAACGTTTTTGGGGGACATTTATTCCAAGCTACCATTTCTGTTGTAGGAGAGTTTATAGTGAATTCCATAGATATTAAAATTGAGAGGACTATGAACGAGAATGTGGGACTGGCGGTATGGGATTTGGAGAGGTGCAAATATGACCAAAAGAACAACCATTAAAACAGACAAAGCTCCCAAAGCAGTGGGACCCTACAGTCAGGCGATTGTGGTCGGGGATTTGATATTCACAGCAGGGCAGATTCCCCTCGATCCTGAAACCGGGAAGCTGATTGAAGGGACATTTCAGGACAGGGTAAGACAGGTATTGGACAACCTGGATGCAATTCTGATAAAAGCGGGGAGCAGTCTGAGTTACGTGGTAAAGGTGACCGTATTTCTCACTGATCTGTCCCGGTTTGGGGAGTTGAATGAGGTGTATGGTGAATATTTTTCCGATGAACCGCCTGCCAGGTCAGCCGTACAGGTATCTCAACTCCCGTTGGGCACAGATGTGGAAATTGAATGTGTGGCTCTCAGATCAAAATAATGCGAGTTCTAATCATGATCCACCCATTTCCTGATACGTAATAAAAACTGTCTCAAATGCTGAGGGACTTCACCACTGAATGAAACACTCATCTCGTAGTTTCGGGACAAAGAATGGTTCAAATATTTTGCACTACTTAAAAGAGGACTGGCAACTATTCAAGCTTAACTGGTGATGAACCATCTCCATCTCGTAATCCTACACCTTCGCGTGAACCTCAACCTACTTATTCAACTAAGACTGGTGCTTTAGATGCTGAACTTGAAGGTCTTGACCCAAACAATCCTGAAAGACTTCTGGCGCCCGATAACTTTGACGTCATTGTCAATAACAAAGTGTTTATTAAGCATGCTCATTCAATATCAAAACTTGAAATCAATATGCAGGACAGGTTGCAAAGGTATGTCGCAGACCGGGATTACGCACTTTCACAACCGCTGATAAAACTGCAAATTATTTCCTCAGCAACCTTGTCCAAGCATACGATTGAGATTCATGTTCGATTCTCAAGTGAAGATGAAGGCTTTCAGGCGGATGATGATGCAAAATATGAACTCAAAATCATCAAGGGTCAAGGGCAAGGTATGTCCTGGAAAATCAAACCGGGGAAGACCTACAATATTGGCCGGGTAGCATCTGCTGACATCTGTCTCCCCTACGACAACATCTCAAAAAAGCAAGCGACGCTTTATTTTATGCCGGATTCTAAAATCACAATAGTTGATGAAGGCAGCGCCAACGGCACATTCATTAATAGTGATGAAAATCCTATAAAAGGCAGTCTGGAATTAAAAATTGGCGACCAGATCAAGTTTTGCAAAACCAACCCCGTGGTCATGACACTCTCTGAGAAATAACGACCGTGCTCCTTATACTGATCATAACCAAGTACCTTATCCTCTTCTCAATCGCGGCTTACCTTGCTCGAATACTTTATGTTACCGTTAAAAATATGCCGGGTCTGTTTTCGTTCGCCCGCCGGAAAGAGCTCTTTGAGGATTTCCTTTATCTGGGCCTCATCAAGCTCGATGAAACCGAACTCGGCGGAAGACCAGAGGATAATCTCCTCCGCTAATCGGGAGAGGTGCATCATACAGAGGCTGGCATCTGCCTCATACTCAATGACAAAATCTCTATCAGAGACAGCATCAATGCTGTTCTTACTTATCTCGCCGAAGCCTAACTCCTCGGCCAAGAACTTTCGGTCGATATCATAGGCTACGCCGGCTAGAGCGCCACTACCCAGAGGCATGACATCAGTGCGCTTGAGGCAACAGTTAAATCGGCCGATATCCCGCTGGAGCATCTCGAAATAGGCTAACAGGTGGTGAGCCAGCAACACCGGCTGCGCCGGCTGCAAGTGGGTATATCCCGGTATGATGACACCCTTATTGGCTTCAGCCAAGGCAATCAGGGCTTCCTGGAGT
>JADFPG010000156.1 GCA_022562455.1 Fidelibacterota bacterium
ATGGTATCTTGTCATACGAGTAAAAAGTCCCTAATTTCATTGTACATGTTGGACCTGTCTTCATCCGTTAAAATTTCTGGGCTGCTTCCGGATTCTCTCAACTTAGACGATATACTAAATCGAAATAAATTAGCTGATATTGCCCAAACAATCTATGATACCAACCCGAATCTTGTTGCACAGTTGAAAACAGACACAAGTCCCGTGGTGGTTAAATGGTTCGGTTGGCGACACCCCATCCATCGACTATTAAGCCCCATCTTTCTTAGTAGGGCTCAAGTCAGTTGGACAACCGCTCAGGCTCTTTTAAACGCCAGTGCATTGACCCCTAAACCAATCTTTGTCTACACAAAACGACACAAGGGAATTATCCATGAAAACATTTTTATAACTGAGGCAATTCATCCCCATAAAACCATGCGAAAGTTTTTGAAATCAGATGAAAAATTTACCTTCTTTCAAACTGCTATTACTAACCTCGCTATCAGCATTGCCAGAATGCACAACGCCGGTATCTTTCACCGGGACCTGACAACGGGCAATTTTCTCGTAAACAATAGCGGGGAAGTATTTATTGTTGACCTCAACAGGGCTAAAATCTTTCACAAACTTTCTCCCCATCATCGTCTGTCAGATCTGGCAAAGATCAACATCAAAACTAACGATGAATCAGTAAAAAGATTATTAGAAGAACTTTTTTTTAATATCTATAAGAAAGAAACTGGAATAGAATTCGATTGGATAGCAGGATATAAGGAATATCAAAATGTTTTATTGGCGGGGCGAAGACGAAAAAAACAGTTTCGTTCCTTATTTCGTTGAAATCAGATAAATATTATGTGCGTGGAATCCGGGCACCACAGCCTGTTTTTGCATGATTTTTAAACCAGACATTGATACCTCCCCTTTGAAATCACCGCGTGTCAACATGGTAATCCGTGACGGCTTTTTGGCGACAGCACGATGAAGAATGTGCAAAGGGTTTTTTATGTAGATAGAGACAACAATCCAATTTCGACTTACCCGTTTAAATTCTTGTAAAATTGCAATCCGTTCTTCCTGCTCATGCATGTGTTGGAAAAGGCGAAAGCAAAAAACGACATCTATCGATTGACTTTTAAAGGGAAGGAATTGGGCAATCCCATTGACACTTCCATATGCGATCCCCAATTTTCTCTCTTGATAAACCAGCGGCATGAATCCCCAATCCGCTGCGTAAACGGTTCCAAACTCACGCAATATGGGTAAAAAGCGGCCATATCCAACGGGAATATCCAAAATTGTCCCGCAGAGTTGGTAATCTTTGAATAGCGTTGTCACTATTTTTTGCTCCCGTTTATTTAACCACCGTTGATCCCATGAGCGATACCGTTTTTCTGCATATCTCTCTACTTGTTCAATGTCCTTCCAGTGAGTGTATGCCATTTCTCTTTTACTTTCGATAGAGAGCTTTAACCCAATCTGCATCCTCTTTGCTTAGAGGGGTTCCCAATTTGGCTGCAGATTCGACTTGTGCAGGGTTCCTTTGACCTAACAGAACACACCCTGTTGGAGAATCGATTAATAGAGAATCCACAAGCCCATGCAATATAGATTCTGAGTGATGGGAGAAACGTTCCTCCAATAATACCCTGTTTTCCATCATTTTTTCGATAATTTCCTTGTCTCCAAAATCTTTAATGTTTTTCCTGAAATCACCCTCTGGAAATTGAACCGGTTTCGTATATTTCCCCGTCAATAGTCCATGTTTGATGGGAGAGAAAAAAACCACTCCAATATTTTTCTGATCCACCCACGCTTTCAGTCCACTGGACTCATAATCATCATCCATCACATTGCGATAAGCCTGAATTACATCCGGATTAGCTTTCGCCACATAGGTCATAATTTTTCCCATATCCCAGTCAGAAATTCCAATAAACCGGATTTTCCCTTCCTCCTTGAATCGATGCATCATATTCAGAGCATCATTAAAATATTCTCCCTTTTTACCGAATAGACAATGATGTAAATAATAAAGGTCGATCGTCTCTGTTTTCAGGTTTTTAAGCGATTGTTCCAACTGGTGTCGCATGTGATCAGGGTGATAAAAATGTTCATAAGAGCCTTTGTCCCAACCAACTTTAGTGGCTAAAAAGATTTCATCACGTGGAACGATATCCCAAATGCTACCAATAATTTTTTCTGATTTTCCCGAGCCATAGACGTCTGCGGTATCCCAATGATTAATACCCAATTCCCATGCCCTGATTAGTGCTTCTGTTGAATCTTTATCCTCCTGCCCCATCCAGCCGACAGATTTGCCACTGCTGACATTTGGTCCTCCATAAGACCAGGTTCCCAAGCTAATGGCTGAGACCATTATATTCGTTCGTCCAAGTGTAATCCTATCCATCTATCCTCCCGATTTAAAGGTGAATGTAGCGCCCCGATCCCGATTCCATCGGGAGGGGTATCTTGTCCGCAGGACTCTGTGAGCGAACCACCTTAGGAAATAACTCCATAATGTCCCTGCCTGTCGCCTGCCCGCCGAAATTGGTCAGGCGGGGTAGACAGGTAAGTATCCAAACAAATAAAATGAAAATTCCCTACCTGCCTGCTTCCCAGCCTTCCCCACTCCGTGGGTGGCGGGCAGATACAATCAAGATACTTAGTAGGTCTTGACTCGTAAAGCCTTAGAGTCTAACTTTCTACAGGATGTGTACATTAACCATTAAGTTCAATCCTAGGGATGACTACTCCATTATTATTGCTGCCAATAGAGATGAATTTTACACTCGTTCAAGTTCACCTCCCACAATCATCGAAACCGACCCCATTATTTTTGCCCCACAAGATCTGGAAGCGGGAGGAACGTGGTTCGGTATAAATGAATATGGACTCGCTGCCATGATTACGAATGTGTGGACTATGTCTAATGGCCGTTTATATCAAGGTGAGACTTCTACTCGATCCAGAGGGCAGTTGACATTAGACGTTCTCCGATGTCCCAATGTAAAAAGCGCTAAAATAGTGGTGCAGCAAAAAATAGAGGCAGACATTTACCAGTTTTTCAATCTTGCAGTTCTCTCATACAAGGAGGGTATCGTCTTCTCATTTGCCGGTGAACTAAAAGAGTTTCCTCTTTCACCTGGTGAAGCTATAATCTTAAATACTCCCTACCATTCATCTCCGCAAAAACCTGATAGGTTGCCCCAATACACGCCAGAAATTAACCTCTCTGATAATGCAATACATCAATGGCTCTCAGAAGTTCAAAATTATTTGTCTCAGCACCCGGATTACTGTAAACACAACGAATTTTACGGTACTCGCTCATCTCAAATTGTACTTATCAGCAAACGGGATCCGTCAGCTGACGGACACGAACTGCTTTTTCAAGATCGAATGTGGTATGCTGATGGTCCCCCTTGTGATACAACCTTCATAGATTTTTCATCCCAACTTCAAATGGTTACCGCAAGTTCTATTTCACAAACAGACGAGGTTTCATGATGTCAGCGCTTAAGAATAAAAGAATTCTGTTAGGAGTTACAGGTTCCATTGCGGCATACAAAGCTTGCGAAATTATTCGACTTCTCAGAAAATCCGGAGCTGAAGTACAGGCTGTAATGACAAAATCTGCTACAGAATTTGTAGGACCCACCACATTTTCCGCTCTCACCGGCAAAGAGGTATTAACGGATATGTTTATTGATCCTCCTCCACCAGGAGAAATTCATCTGCATATAGCAGAAAATGTAGATATCATCGTGGTTGCGCCTGCTACTGCTAATATTCTGGCAAAAACCGCCCAGGGAATCGCTGACGATCTATTATCTACAGTCCTTCTTGTCAGTGATGTACCACTGCTCTTTGCTCCTGCGATGCACCACAACATGTGGCAAAATAGAGCAACTCAAACCAATATGGATACCTTGAAAAAACATGGTAGAATTCTCATCCAGCCAGATTATGGCTCTCTGGCAAATCTCGCAACAGGAGAAGGGCGGATGGCGGAGCCAGCGGTGGTGGTTTCAAAAATACGTGAGATATTAGGGATACCACAAGATTTTCACGGAAAACGGGTTCTTGTTACAGCCGGACCAACAAGAGAACCTATTGACACAGTGAGGTTCATATCCAACCGTTCCAGTGGAAAAATGGGGTTTGCCTTAGCTCAGGCTGCCATCGACCGGGGGGCTGAGGTTACCCTGATTACAGGTCCTGTTTACCTGAAGTCTCCCGAAATGTGTAGCGTGGTCACCGTGGAAACGGCAGAAGATATGAACAGAGCCGTTCGAAAGATTTCTACTCAGCAAGACTTTATTATCATGGCTGCTGCTGTAGGAGATTTTGCCCTACCGTCCCCTCAAAAATCTAAGATTAAACTCCCCAATCACACATTGACCCTGAAATTGCAGTCAACACCCGATATATTGAAAGGACTACGATCGATATCAGACGCCTTTATAGTTGGTTTTGCTTTAGAAACAGAAGATGGGGAAAAGAATGCTTTGAAAAAAATGAAAGAAAAAAGACTCGATGCCATTGTGTTAAACTACGCAAATCAGCCCGGAACAGGATTTGAAACGGATACAAACGAAGGAACTCTTTTCCTCAGAGGAGAGAAAAAGGGGATTCACCTACCCCTTGAGTCAAAAATGAAGATGGCACATCGAATTCTAACAGAAGTGAAAAAAGTTGCCGCAAAGGAGCCTATGAAATCGTAGTCTTTCTGGGTTCAGGTATTTATACTCAAGTTTCGCATCCCGCATGGGCGGGAGTTGATTATTTATATGATTATGGAGGTAGTATATCAGAATAAGGTGTAGGGTATAGGGTATAAGGTATATGGTAGGTACACATTATTGGACAGTTGAGACATACTATCCGTTAGCTAACGGATTCATATTATTTGTCCGAGAGATTGAGGGTAAAGTATAAAAGTTTCAATTAGAACCACTTGCCCCTATACCCTATACCTTATACCTTTCAACATAGAAATCGTAATGAAATGTACCTGCGAAAAATGAGTTATAACACTTGAACACTTTTCCATTTAGATCTCGTTTATTCCACCAACGAACTAATATCCATCAAATATAAAGACAACTTCCGTTCCCCTGGAGCAGCGCTACGGCTTGAAGAAAACATAACTTTTTTACCATCGGGGGAAATCACAGGGAATCCATCAAAGGCATCGCTGTAAGTAAGACGCAATTGTTTTCCTGTTTCAATATTCATCAAAAAGATCTCAAAATTGTGGGGAGGCAAAACTTTCACGAAAACAAATCGCTTACCATCTGGACCTGGGTGTGGCGCCCAGTTAGTACCATCATCGTGGGTGATCTGTTTTTGCTCTGTCCCGTCATGTTTGATAGTGAAAATTGTCATGGGCTTACCCCGAACATCATCGTATTCCCGTTTCCAGCCTCGATAAAGGATAGTTTCACTATCCGGCATGTAAAACGAGCCCCCTTCCTGCCAGTCATCCGTATGAGTGATTTGAAACTCGTCTGTTCCATCCGGTCGCATCCGCCATAGGTTCAGCTTCCCATCGATCTGACGGGTGAACAGAATCCACTGCCCATCCGGGGAAAGAGATACCTCTGCATCATAGTATTCATTATTCGTCAGCCGGACCACATTCGACCCATCAAGATCACTCGAATACAACTCAGCGCCCTGAGGATAGATGGTCGCTATGGACCAGTCTCCAACCGGCAATTCGGGATGGTCTTTGGTGGACGTCCAAATCAGTCGGTCACCGCTGGGGAAATAGTAGGAGCAGGCATCCTCCCCCTTGTCGTTTATACGCCGAACTTCTGTCCCATCAATATTTGCAGTGTAGACGTGGTGGACTGAATCATCCGGCAGAACTTTCGCATTACAGATTAGGCTTTTGCCATCAGGGGAAAAGTATGCCTCCGCAGCGATGGGTAGCCCGGGAACAGGAATGACAGGAAGTTCACTGTTTTCATCCTGGTCAGCGGAACGAACAGATATTATAGTTTCACCAATTTTGTATGTACATGGAAAA
>JADFPG010000157.1 GCA_022562455.1 Fidelibacterota bacterium
AGCCGTTTCAGAAGTGAGACCCGTAATGGCCTTCGCAGCCTCCACGTTCGCCACTAAAGCCTGACTCCCCTTTAGATTGGCCGCCAATGCACCGTCGCTCGCATCCGTCCCAGCCTTCACCTGAGCTGAAGAGGGAGCCCCAGCCCCATCCGCCAATACCACAAAATACCCCGCCCCTCCCTCATCAATCTTCATGAGAAGATCCAGAGTCGTCCCCGCTACATTCGAACTCTTGGGATAAGTTGCAGCAAAGGTCGGCGCCGTTACATCCGCCGCCGTAAAGCTCCAGGCGGTGGTGGAGGTGATACCGGCATAACTGTTGCCTGCCGGGTCATCAAAGGCGGTGGCATCGATCAGTACATAGTACTCTATCTGACTCTCTAGGTTAGCGGTGGGATCGATGGTGATGGTGGTGGTTCCCGTGCCCGTCACATTGGCTGAGCCCACTGCCATGGCCTCCACCAGCACGTCACCCACCGTCTTCTTAAGGGTGATATTCCCGGTTTCTACATCCACCACTTCATCGAAAGTGAGGATCATGTTGTCATTCACTCCCACACCGGTGGCATTATCGGCAGGACTGAAAGTCACTACCACCGGTGACGCTCCATCCGTCGACGTCTTCACCGCAAAAGAGGCTAAAGAGTTGGCTGACGCATCACTAATGGCTCCTACCTGCTCTATCTTTAACGTGTAATCGGTCTTGTTGGCACTGATGCTTTCAGTCCCATTACTTACACCTATATAAATCGTCGCATCATTCGCTACGTCCGTCTCATTCCCACTGCCGGGCGTCAAGGAAGCAAACGTTTCCGTTAAATTACCTGCCGTCGTATTAGCGATTCCCGTCTGAAAATCACCGGCCGCCACTGAAGCATCGCTAATAGCTTCAGAATAAACAACCTTGATGAAATCCACCGTCCCATCATTGTCATTGTCCAACGTGGTAGACGAAACATATACCGGGGCCGCTCCATCCGAAATACTTACAGCTGAACTCGTGGCCGCCGCATTGCTACTCCCATCCGTAATACTGCCCAATGTACCCTGATCCGTGTACTGAACCGTCGTGGCACTCAACGCCGTGGCACCCCGAAGGTGCTCCACCTACCGTGATCTGTACATCGGTCCCAGAGATCACTCCGGAAAGGACACTTAAACCGTGTGGATTGGTAGGAAAAGTCCAGTCACCCGCCTCAAAGGTTGAACCACTAATATCCTCATCGTATGTCACATCTACACGGTCCACGGTACCATCACCGTCCGTATCCTTGTAAGTGGCACTGGATTATCGTGGGAGCGGTTACATCACCGGTCCAGAATACTTTTACTTGTACATGGTCAATTCTGATTTCGTCTGCAGTAGTGTTGTTGTTATTGATTATCACCCCAAAAGTGGAAGCATTGATTTCGGTATCGGTCCAACTTACACCCCACAAACCATTCGTTGAACCTGTGACCTCTTGAGCAGTATCAGTATTTTTAAGTAGCGTTAATGTCACGACATCGCCCATCTTATTGGTGCCGTCTTTTGTAAGGGAGATAGCTAACGTTCGCCTAGCTGAGTTACCTGCTGTCCCATGACCTTCAATGCTTACCACTATTGAATCTATTGTTGCTCCTGAAGCTGCACCAATTGTAAAGTCTGTCACGAACAAAGTATCCTGCGCAATATTAGTATAAGTGGCCCGAGCATCATCGCTGGCATACACGCTGTCGGGATTCGTCCAGTTGGTTCCAGAGGCGTTAGCGGGGTCGTTGTTATCTCCCGAGGCCGCAAATGCCGAGCCCGACATAATCAACAAAAACAGAACGCCAAGAGCTTTGGGGGAAGCCACTTTGGTTATCCTATGTGAACTGCGTTGTCCCATCGTTCAATCTAAGGCTTAGTCCTCAGCCCGTCCTTGAGCCCAAGAAAGCTTTCGAGAATCGTCTTGATCGCTTAACTTTGTTCATGATTCGACTTCTGCTGCTGGCAAGAATTGTCTGTCTTATCAATCATTATTGAACTGGTTTTCTTTTTATTTCCACTACACTCCGCCTTACCTGATTTACTGAAAGTACACTACTTTTTTTCCAGACCTTTATCATGATCACATTACTTATGGTTACCGCCATTAAATCCAAGATCGGTAATAGTAGTTGAAATGGTTTCCCTAGTTACAGTCGATGGGTCATAGACGATTTCTGCTACACTATTTTCGAAACTAACGCTGGCATTTTGGATTTCTTTGAGGTTGCTTAGGGCGATTTCAATTTTCTCAGCACAATTGTTACAATGCATGCCAGAGATTTCCATTCCCGCAGTTTCAAATACTTCTGGATTATAGGATCCAGCAATCAATATGACGAGCCCTAAGGCAATCAAAAGGAAAACAGGTGTTTTTGTCATAATTCCTTCGGGGTTTTACTATTTTAGGACGATTCCTTCAAAAATCACTTTCACAGAAATCTCTGAGCTCGAAATGGTTCTTTAAAAACTGCATTTGAAACTAGGCTCATTTTCGCCCCCAAGTTATTTGATGTCCGGAATGTACGTTATGTACATTAGGGATTGTTTCCTTTTACGGTGTTCCAAATATTTCTTCATGGTGTTATCCCTTAATGGATGTTCACTTCATGTTCATGCTAAAACCGTGCCAACCACTAAACGAACGATCGTAATTTAGATTGTGAGAAGAATAAAAATAATGAAGGAAGATGCGCGTGGTCGTAGTGCATAAGTTTTCAGCAATAATGCCGAACCAGTATGCACCATAAAGAGGTACCTCAGCAAATAAAAACAAGTAATTTGTGGAGTATTATTCTACTACGACTTCATTTAGATGTTCGAGGTATAGCGTATTCTTAGGATTCAATGCAACAGACAATTTGAAATAGTATAGTGCCTTTTCATGTTCTCCCCGTGTTTTATAAACGATTCCTAAACTATGGTGTGCTGAAGCCTGGCCTGGATTAATTGTTACAGCCTTTTCAAAACATTCCTGTGCTTCATCTTTATTCCCTTTTACGGCTAAGGTAACTCCCAGCGACTCCCATGCCAGGTAATTGTTGGGATTTAACTCCATAGATTTCTTATAAGCCTGAATAGCTGAGTTGGTATCTCCGGTAACGTAGTAAGCTATCCCAAGGTTATACTGAGTCTTTAAATGTGCAGGATCCAGAGCCAGAGATTTCTCAAACTCTACAATCGCGGCTCTTATGTCATTATTCACAATCTCCTGCTTGGCTCGGATGAAATGATTCTCAGATTCCGGGTTATCAGGAGATATTTCCAGTTGGGTAAAATCAGGGCGAGCACATTGATCCATCAACTGGTAGCGCCTATCAATAGCCCTCCTTGCCCCGAAGAAATCCGGATGCTCCCGAAGAGCAGATTTGAATGCATCAATTGCCAACTCATATTGTCCTTCCTTGGCATATGTGGCAGCCATTTCAAAATGAAGACAGGCAAGCGTTGGGAGATTCAACGTTTTCCCGTAATCGAAAACGGTATCGTTAAGAAAGGACGTGAAGTCAGGTATCGTGCGCACTGGGTCTAATTTGGTGGTCTCATTAGTTGCCAGCAAATTGGATAGCAGGAAGATGATGTGTCTGATTACGGGATATCTCTGCATTCTGTTGCTTTTGTTAATTTACCTTGCTGAAAATTTGCAGAGTTGGAAGTTAGAAAAACTATAATCTGTAGGGAATATATCCCGAGAAGGGGGGACAGTCAAGAATTATGACCATGGACAAATTTAGCCGAAGTCTTTATTAATGATCCAGTTTAAATCAGCACTAAGAAGATCTGAAGATGGGGTTGGATCTCTTTGATATCAAAGAATAATGATGATACTTCTACTCGGAAAACTCTAAATGGGGATAATATTGAGTTGCATTAAGCATTTCGGTTAATTTTAAGCTTCTCCATTTTAGACAATAGGGTATTCCTGTGTAACCCGAGATACTTGGCTGTAGCCATCTGATTCCATTCGTGCATATCAAGTGCATTTACAATTATGCCGTGGGAGACTTCTTCCAACTGAGTTGAAAAGGTTTTATCCGTAGATAAAACATCTACCTTCTTTTTGCCTTCGGCTGATGCGGGAATGTCAATTTGCTTGATAAGCTCCCCACCAGATAAAATGATGCTTCTCTCGATCACATTTTCAAGTTCGCGCACGTTCCCGGGCCAATCGTAGTTTTCCAACTGAGAAATAGCACTAGCGCTTATACCTTTTATATCATATCCCTTTTTAGTCCCATGCTTCTCGATAAAATGGACTATCAGACTTGGAATATCTTCTTTCCGCTCTCTCAATGGAGGCACCTCAATAGAAATCACATTTAACCGATAAAACAAGTCCTCACGAAACAACTTTTCCTTGATTTCTTCCTGTAATTTTTTATTAGAGGCTGCAATAATACGGACATCCACGATTTTTATTGTTGTTCCACCAACCCTTTGAATTTCACCATTTTGTAGAAACCGTAGCACCTTGGCTTGGCTCATCAGACTCATATCGCCAACTTCATCTAAGAATAGAGTCCCACAATCTGCCATTTCAAATTTCCCAACTTTGCTCGCTGTAGCACCTGTAAAAGATCCCTTTACGTGACCAAACAATTCACTTTCAATAAGGTCTTTGGGAATGGCGGCGCAGTTTAGTTTAATGTAGGCCTTTTTATTACGTTTACTTTTACGTTGGATTGCATCGGCTACTAATTCCTTGCCCACACCGCTCTCACCCAAAATCAATACGGAAGCATCGGTGGGACCCGCCAGTTCAATCAGGTCAAATACTTTACCCATTGCGTTAGAATTTCCGACGATTTTTGATCTTTCCTTAAAATCAACACGCAATTCCGTAATTCTACGAGACATTCTGGCTCGCTCCAGTGCATTCCGAACCGTAATTCGCAATCGGTCAGCGTCAACGGGCTTCTCCAAATAATCAAAGGCTCCTAATTTGACACATTTCACCGCCTTACCTATCGAGCCGGTTCCGGAAATGATAATCGTTTCTATCGCAGAATATTCTGCTCGAAGCCAACTCAAAATAGATATCCCCTCTTCATCCGGCAATCTTAGATCAAGTAAAACCAAGTCGGGCCTTTCAGTCTTTACTATTTTGCGCGTCGCGCTCCCGTTGCCAGCTTCTAAAATTTGATAACCTTTCTTCTCGAGTTGTAGCCGAAGAATTTCTCTCAGGTCAGGCTCGTCATCTACTATTAGAATTGTTACAGACATTTATTCCCTAATTAAGATATTTGGATACAGTACGTTCTAATGTTTCGAAGTCAAATGGTTTGGTGATAAATTCGTTTACGCCAATATTGATAGCTTTATTTAGCGTATTCTCCTCACTCATTGCCGACAATATTATAATCGGCACATTCTTGGTTTGTACATTACCGCGTATCCAACGTGCTATCTTCAATCCATCAGGTTTGGGCATTAATATGTCAAGGATCACCAAATCAAAATCTCCCTGTTGTAGGGCTTTCATAGTTGAACTGCCATCGATAGTTGTCACAATTTCCCATTCTGGTCGCTCCAGAACCGCCACTGCGATTTCAATCAAATCGGGTTCGTCATCTGCTATCAAAATACGTTTTTTCATTTCTTGCTGATAGGGATCGAAAAACTAAAGGTGGAGCCCTTACCTAACCCTTCACTTTCGACCCAGACCTTCCCATCCATCTGGGTTACGAGTCTCTTGACAATAGCCAATCCCAAACCTGTTCCCTGAGATAGTACCTCACCCTCTCGAGCAGCTCTATAGAATTCATCGAAAACATGCTTCTGATCCTCTTTAGTTAGCCCAATGCCAGTATCTTTAACATGGACGATACATTTGGAATCACGTTCTCAAACCCCGTGGTGCGGAACGAGTATCTCAGGAACGCCCTCGAGAGCGTTATTGCCGGCGAAGACGT
>JADFPG010000043.1 GCA_022562455.1 Fidelibacterota bacterium
CATGGCGGAATATCTCTCCTTTGGAGAATTTTCAGACGTTAAACCTCTCCGTTACACTCTGGCGCAATTTGACTCACTGATACTGACTCATGAAAATATCAAGACAATAACTTTTATTTCGCTGGACGATCAAAAAAGAATTCCAAACTGGCATTGGTATTCAGATACCATTGAGAATATTGAATGGTCTTCTATCCGGAAAGCGGTAGATTTCGGAATTGCTATGATTCAACAAATTGATAGGAGTGGATAATATGAAATTGTGGGCAAAAATTGGATTGGGTTTGGTAATCATTGTATTCATTATATTATCATTTGGGTGGATTTACCTCGATTATAATTTACCTGTTTATGAAGGGGAACTTTCAATTACAGGATTGAAACAGCCTGTAGAAATTTATTTTGATGACTATGCCGTTCCACACATCTTTGCAGAGAACGAGCACGACCTGTTTTTTACCGGTGGATATATCTCTGCCCGTGAGAGACTGTTTCAGATGACGGTTTCCGCCGCCGCATCGGAAGGGAGACTGGCAGAATTGTTTGGAGAAAGCGCACTCGAGGACGACATTTATCTCCGTACCTGGGGTATACCGAAAGTGGCACGTTTAATGGTGGATAAAATGAGTCAAGACGCCAGGGTGATTGTGGAAAGTTTTTGCGAAGGCATCAACGCCTGCATCGATGAGTTGGGAGGTCAACTTCCCATTGAGTTTAAACTTTTAGGGATTAAGCCCATACGGTGGGAGCCCAAACATGTGACCGGTTTTGTAAGAATGATGGGACATAACCTCACATTTTCCTGGAAACCGGAAATAGTCCTCGGGCAGGTAGCCTATATGTTTGGGGAAGAAAAACTAAAAGAACTCCTTCCGTATTATCCGGAGGATCAACCCCTGATTGTGCCACCTGACAAAACTATTTTAAGCAGTTTGTGGCAGGTAATGTCTGAGCGGGACACACATTTAAGAGAAATCATTCAGATGGAAGGCATTCACCTTGGATCCAACAGTTGGGTTGTCTCGGGAGATCACACGGTAACCGGGAAACCTATTCTATCAAACGATCCTCATCTACCTTTTTCACAGCCGGCAAAATGGTACGAAATGCACCTTGTAGGGGGGCGGTTCAATGTTAGTGGAATGTGCTTAACGGGTATTCCGGTACCTGTGTTAGGCCATAACGAGGTATGTGCCTGGGGGTTCACAAATCTAATGGTAGACGATCTCGATTTTTACATAGAAACAATCAACCCGGATAATTCAAATCAGTATTTGTATGATGGGCAATATCTCGATATGGAGATTCGTGAAGAGGTCATTCGTGTTAAAGGTGAAGAGGATACCACTGTCATTATTCGGGAGACCGTACATGGTCCAATTATTTCTGATATTCACTCCCTTTTGAGGAATGGGGAACATGTAATTTCCATGCGGTGGGGAGGGCACGATGTCAGTGATGAGGTTGGGTCTATCCTGAAACTGAGTTTAATGAAGAATTGGGATGACTTTAATGACGCAGCACACGGTTATGGCGTACCTTCACAGAATGTGATTTATGCAGACACGATGGGAAACATCGGCTGGCGTCCCTTTGGTCAAGTCCCCATTCGGAAAGGGGGTGAATTGATGGTTCCCGTCCCGGGAGAATCTTCTGAATGGGATTGGCAGGGATATATTCCCTTTGATGAAATGCCTACCCAGTATAATCCCCCAAGTGGTGTTATCATCACGGCAAACAATAAAGTGGTGGACGACTCGTATCCGTACTACATATCGGGTTTCTGGGAAGACCCATCCCGTTCAAAGCGTATATGGGAATTGGTGGCAGGCAAAAACGGCATGGAAGTAGCGGATATGAAAGTGGCTCAATTTGACGTTTTGTCTCCTTTTGCAAGGGAGATTTCAAAATATTTCGTTATGGCTCTGGAAAATGAAGACTTGAGTTCCAATCAAAATTATGAAAGGGCATTAAAAGTACTGAAAGTTTGGGATGGGAATCATACGGTAGAATCTGCCGCCGCTGCCATTTTTAATACTTCTCTACTCCGGTTGTTTGAAAATATCTATGCAGATGAAATGAACTTAATCGGAAAGGATTTTTACCGTGGATGGATTAGACTGGGTAGTATGCCGTTGAAAAACCTTCGACTAATTTTAAAAAACGGATATTCATCATGGTGTGATAATGTAAATACGGATGAAGTGGAAGAAACCATTCACGATTTATTGGTGCTTTCCTTTAAGCAAGGCGTCCAAGATTTGGAGGATCGATTGGGTCCGGAATTCACCAATTGGCATTGGGGGAAACTCCATACATTAACTCATCCCCATACTATCGGGAAGGCGAAACCTCTTCTGAATATGCTGTTTGGATTCAATGTGGGTCCATTTCCAACGGGCGGTGCAGCCACCACGGTGAATAACGGCGAGTATGCTCTTTTTGCACCTTTTGATCAGATTAACGGTCCATCATTCCGCCGTATCATGGATTTATCCGATTTGAATCATACTCAGTCTGTTATCCCAACCGGTCAGTCAGGACTGCCTAAAAGTCCTCACTATAGAGATCAAGTAGATTTGTACAACAGTGGAAGATACCGAACGGTTCCTTTTAATCCTGCAACCATTAAAAATTCAAACTATCGCCTGCTCACGCTAAATCCTTCGCACGATTAGTATCAATGGGTTCATTCCTTGTTATTGGGATACTGCTATTAGCATTAGCTGTTAAACATTTTATTTTGTGGAAACCCATGGACGTGAGTCATTTTTACCGCAATGGCGCCTTAATGATGGGGCATCGTGGGTCACCAAAGGAAGCGCCGGAGAATACAATTCCCTCTTACCTGAAGGCAGTCGACCAGGGACTTTCTATGATTGAATTGGATGTGGTTACCACAAAAGACGGGAAAGTTGTCTGTTCACATAACTTCGATCTTGAGCAAGAAACGGATGGATACGGTTACATTTATGATAAAACATATTCCGAACTTGC
Organism: Fidelibacterota bacterium; assembly: GCA_022562455.1. GTDB lineage: Bacteria > Fidelibacterota > Marinisomatia > Marinisomatales > SCKK01 > SCKK01. The sequence continues at coordinate 2,998 of JADFPG010000043.1, forward strand.
AAGTGTAAATGCGGGAATAAAATTTCCTGAGTTAGCTCCATGCAAGCTACCTTTACTTGTAGAGGTAATTGATGCCCTCCCGGATGATTTTTTCATTAATATCGAAATAAAGTCAGAAACGGTGTTTGATCTCAAATCCGTTAAACCCGTAGTCGATATTATGAAGAAGCGGAACCTGTATCACCGTGTTCTGATATCAAGTTTCCACCCTCTGGTCATCGGACTGGTAAAAATATTTGATCCCCGTATTCCTACAGCCTACATTTGGAGCGATGAAGACGTTCCGGATATTTTAAAGAAGCCGAGGTTTATCGATCTTGTTCACCCGGATATGTTCCATCCGGAAGCGCATCTTGTGACCGATGAACTGGTAAGATTCGCCAGTAGAAAAAGGTTGCCATTAAACGTTTGGACAGTGAATAGCCTGCCTGTGATGTACTGGTTACTGAATATGGGTGTAAACGGGATTATTTCCGATTTTCCTCATCTTATGCTTGAAACATTAAATCAGAAGAAAAAATTATAATGAAACAGCGTTATCATAGAATAGTTATCTTTTTAATTGTTTCTACTTGTTGGGGGTTTTCCCCAAAGCGCCAGGTTGAAGTGACATCGGATGAAATTGTGAAACACATAAAAGTGCTGGCGTCCGATAGAATGGAGGGGAGAGGCGCAGGGACACGGGGAGCAAAGAAAGCCGCCAGGTATATCAAAAGACAATTCCGTTCTTTCGGTCTTGAACCTATGGGTAAACGCCGCTCTTATTATACTTCCTTTGAGTTTACCGCAGATGTGGCTCTGGGTAAAACGAACGATATGGAATGGTCTTCCAAAGACCAAACCGTCAAATTAAAGCTGGATACGGATTTTCGACCCCTCGGTTTTTCTGCCTCCGGACATGCATCGGGGGAATTGATTTTTGTCGGATATGGTATTGATTCTGAGGAACCGGCGTATAATGATTACAGTAACAGGGATGTTTCCGGTAAGGTTGTGATGGTATTACGGTACAGTCCTGATGGTACGAATCCTCACGGTGATTTCGGGAAATACGCTCCATTGAGATATAAAGCCATGACAGCGAGAGAGCAGGGCGCAAGCGCGGTGATTTTTGTAACAGGACCGGAAGATGATCCTGAAGAAAATTACCTAATGAAATTGCGGTATGACCAGAGTTTTTCCGATTCCGGAATTCCCGTGGTGATTATCACGCAAAGGAAGGCAAACGAATTGGTATCTCTTGCAGGGGAAAACCTAATCGATGTCCAGAAGGGAATAAATGAAAACCTTTCCCCTCATTCTTTTGAGATTCCTGCTGAAGCGACCCTACATGTTTCTGTTGAAAAAATTAAGACAGAGACCGTCAACGTAGTGGGGTTGGTACAAGGAGCAGATGAGGAACTGAAAAATGAATTTGTGGTTATTGGCGCTCATTATGATCACCTGGGAATGGGCGGAAGAGGGTCGCTGGTTCCGGATACAGTTGCCGTTCACAATGGCGCTGATGATAATGCATCGGGTACGGCGGGGTTGTTGGAACTTGCTCAATGGTTCGGGCACAATCCCCCGAAGAGAAGTCTGATTTTTGCAGCTTTCGGCGCTGAGGAACGGGGTCTGCTTGGGTCAGCAGATTTTATCTCTAATCCACCTGTCCCTCTTGAGAAAATAGTGGCAATGATGAACATGGACATGATTGGGCGAATGGAGGATTCTACCTTGGTCATGGGAGGAGCAGGAACCTCATCTGTCTGGAAAGAAATGATAGAAAGTATATCGGAGGAATACCACATTACTCCCAAGTTTGATGATGCGGGATACGGTGCAAGCGACCATCAATCTTTTTACCTGAAAGATATCCCGGTGTTATTTTTCTTTTCCGGGGCTCATGGTGATTATCATCGCCCAAGTGACGACTGGGAAAAGATAAATGCTCCTGGGGAAGAGCGAATCGTAAAACTTATTCGTAACCTTGTGACTCAAATTGCCGATGCGGACAACCCTCCTGATTTTGTGAAGGTTGAAAAAGCAGAAACTACATCTCGAGGGTTCGCTGTCTATCTGGGTACGATACCTGATTATACCGCTACAAATGTTGTTGGGATGAAGTTGTCTGGGGTGCGTGCAGGTGGTCCGGCAGAAAAAGGAGGAATGAAAGCAGGTGATATTATCATCAGATTTGGTAAGACGACAGTAGAAAATATTTATGATTTTATGTATGCTCTTCAAGCAGCAAAAGCCGACCATCCCATCGAAATTGTCGTCTTGAGAGAAGGAGTAGAGATTACCTTAGAGGTATCCCCTGGGAAACGGAGAGACTGATGCTATCAGATATACTGGTTGAGTGGTAACTGGTAACTGGTGAGTGCCTGCCCGCCTGTCCCGTAAGGAGCTTGCGACTGTATCGGGGTAAGGAGCGGAGTCCCGAAGTTTCGGAAATGGTTTTTTATGAGTCTGCCGTAGACAAAGATGTTATAATAGAATTGAAAATCTATTTCATTAAATAGATGCGCTAATATAATTTTCCCCCTGCGTGTTATGAGTAAATCATCCTTTGCTGAAACTTTTCGTACGGATAGATGGTGGCTGGAACCTCTGTTGGTTTTAATCGGACTGTCGGCATTTATTATTTACTCGACCTGGTCTGCCTGGCAAGGTCAGTATTACTGGTGGAGTGGCGGATCAGAAGGATTCGGTGGTTATCTTTCCCCATTTTATTCTCCCCCCCTCTTCATCAAGGAAGGAATCCCTGGCACGCCACCTATATGGCATGCATGGTTTGGCCCTTGGCCTGACTGGCTATATGATTTTAAATACCTGCCCGCATCTCCGGCATGGTTAATATTAATTTTTCCCCTTTCATTCAGGTTCACCTGTTATTATTACCGGAAAGCATACTATAGAGCGTTTACAGGCGCTCCTCCTGCCTGCGCTGTGGGAGCAATACCGAGAAACAACTATAAAGGTGAAACAGGTCTGCTTGTCATACAGAATCTCCATCGCTATACCATGTATTTTGCTATAGTAATAATTTTTATTCTTACTTACGATGCGATGCTTTCTTTTTTCAATGACGGTAGGTTCGGTGTTGGTGTGGGAAGTATAGTGCTTCTAATTAATCCCATTTTATTAGGGGCTTATACTTTTGGTTGTCACTCATTTCGCCATCTTGTGGGTGGTAGTATAAATTGTTTTTCTTGCAGCAAGTCATCCAGGGTGCGGTACAAAGGATGGCGATTTGTTTCCTTCTTAAACGGAAAGCACCAGATGTTTGCATGGTTAAGCCTCTTCTGGGTCGGATTTTCAGATGTCTATGTCCGGCTCGTTTCCATGGGCTTTATTACCGATTTAAATACCTGGGGAGTGTAACAGTGAAATTTATGGTCCCTGTAAAAGTAAAATGTGACCCCCATTCTTATCCTTTTCCCTCTGGTAAAATGATATTTAGAGGCGGTCTATTAATATTGGAATCTTATGGCAATTGACGTATCGGAAATTCAAACTGTAGAACACGATGTCATCGTGGTTGGCGCTGGAGGAGCAGGATTAAGGGCTGCTATTGAATGCTCCAGCATGGGATTAAATACTGGATTGGTTTGTAAGTCACTTTTAGGGAAAGCTCACACAGTTATGGCGGAGGGAGGTGTGGCTGCCGCCCTTGCAAACGTAGATCATCGGGATCACTGGAAAGTTCACTTTCGTGATACTATGCGTGGAGGCAAATTTCTGAATAACTGGAGAATGGCGGAGTTACATGCCAAGATGTCCCCTGACAGAGTCCGAGAGTTGGAGGAATGGGGTGCTGTTTTTGATAGAACTAAAAATGGGCTCATTAACCAGAGGAATTTTGGTGGTCATCGTTATCCCAGACTTGCTCATGTCGGAGATCGTACAGGTCTTGAGATCATTCGGACCCTACAGGATCATGGTATTCATCAGGGGATCGAAGTGTATATGGAGTGTACAGCACTCGATTTATTAAAAGATGGTGACAGGATTTCCGGTATGGTCGCTGTGTGGCGGGAGTCGGGACGTTTTATCATTTTCAAAGCCAAAGTCGTTATTCTGGCTACAGGTGGTGGTGGAAAGGCTTGGCAAATCACGTCAAATTCCTGGGAGTATACAGGTGATGGTTACTGTATTGCCTATGAATCCGGCGCAGAATTGATGGACTTCGAATTTACTCAGTTTCATCCAACAGGGATGGTTTGGCCGCCATCTGTGAGGGGAACACTTGTTACTGAAGGCGTGCGGGGAGAAGGGGGAATTCTGGTTAATAAAGAAGGAAAGCGGTTTATGTTTAAATATATTCCTGAAAAATTTTCCCCTGAAACCGCTGATACAATAGAGGAGAGTAATCGATGGTTAGCGGGAGATAAAGAGGCAAGGCGACCCCCTGAACTTCTCACAAGAGATGTGGTTGCAAAAGCCATCCGTGATGAAGTAAGGGCAGGCAGAGGATCTGAACATGGTGGCGTCTACCTGGATATAGCTTCTCAAAGAAGTGCTGAAGATATCAAAAGGAAGCTTCCTTCCATGTATCACCAGTTTAAGATTTTAGCCGAACTGGACATCACTAAAGATCCTATGGAAGTAGGTCCTACCCTTCACTACTTCATGGGTGGTATCCGGGTAAATGCAGACACACAGATGTCTAATGTGCCTGGACTGTTTGCAGCAGGAGAATGTGCTGCTGGTGTCCATGGAGCCAATCGTTTGGGTGGGAACTCATTATCTGACCTTTTAGTCTTTGGTCAACTCGCTGGAATCGGAGCCGCTGATTATATCAATTCTCTTGGCACCGCACCTGCTGTTGATAATAGACAGGTGGAACAAATTGTCAAGAGAGCGACAGATATCCTAAATCGTGAAAGTGGGGAAAATCCTTATCTATTTCATGAAACATTGCAAGAAAATATGCAGGACAACGTAGGCATTGTTAGAAATGAAGAGGATTTGGTCAACGGAATCAAAAAACTCGAAGAGTTAAAAAAGCTTTATTCCAAGGTAAAAGCAGTAGGAACAAGCCAGTACAATCCAGGTTGGGATGAAGCGCTGGCTTTGCGAAGCCTACTGATAACGTCGGAAGCTGTTGCGAGGGCAGCCTTAATTCGTGAGGAGAGCCGCGGTGCTCATACCCGTTTGGATTTCCCGAATGAAAGTGATGAGTGGCAAAATTATAATGTGGTTATTAAAAAAAGACTGGATGGTACCATGGAAGTCAATAAGGTGGAAAGAGAAAAACCATCGGACGATATTTACAGAATTGCCTACTCAACATTAGAAGAGTTAGAAGCAGAAGTTGCTAAAGAAATGGAATAAGCATAATTTTTAAGAGAAGCATGGCAATGCGATATTTTAAACTTTTTCGTGGAAACAATTCAGAAGGTGAGATGAAGGACTACCGGATAGAGGTTGAAAAGGGAATGGTAGTATTAGATGCTATCCTCCGTATCCAAGCAGAGCAGGAAAACGATCTTGCTGTTAGATGGAATTGTAAAGCAGGGAAATGTGGCTCCTGCAGCGTAGAAATAAATGGGAAACCTAAACTGTCGTGTATGACTCGTATGAATGAGTATGATAATGATGAAACAATCTCAATTAGACCTTTAAAAACATTCCCTGTTATGCGAGATCTGGTGACGGATGTTTCCTGGAATTTTATACAGAACAAAAAAATTGCTCCCTTTAAACCGGATCCTTCACAGAAAGATAAGAACGGTAACTACAGAATGACGCAAGAGGATGTGGACAGGATACAGGAATTCAGAAAATGTATTGAGTGTTACCTTTGTCAGAATGTTTGTCATGTGTTGAGGGATCATGATAAAAGGAATAAATTCATAGGACCTCGTTTTCTAATTTGTCTTGCGAGTTTGGAAATGCATCCCCTTGACACCACTGACCGTATACCGGATATTAAGAATGACTTCGGAACAGGTATGTGTAATATTACAAAATGTTGCACAGATGTTTGTCCGGAACATATTCAACTTACTGACAATGGTATTATTCCCCTCAAAGAGAGGGTGGTGGATCGATATTATGATCCATTGAAATGGATTTGGAGAAAATTGGTTGGGGAGAAGATATTGCGACTGTTTCCTTCGTAGATTTCAATTTTATTCTTTTGACTATATTGAGTAATTCACATAGTGAAACGAAGACCTTGACCGTCCTCATATTTATATCACAATTGATAACCAGGGTTAATTAACCTGTAAATATAAACGGTTTAATAGCTCTCGCCTTTGTATACTTCCTTCCCCGATATAATGGTGATCCAAAGGTGGGAGATCACCCAATATCTTCAAATTATGTTAGATTGCAGTGAGCTTACGAAGGTTCTGACCTGTTCATTTGGATCGACGCCCAAAAACTGACAATGTATAACAGTATAAACCCATAGATCAGATAGATAAAAGGGGAGATGGGAATTCGTGTTTGAGCCAGATAAAAAAGTATGGTAAGAAAAAGTCCGAGTACTGTGAGCAAACTGTTTCTGGCTTTCGGTGTTCCCATAAATGTTATCAGCACGTATGTACAGATAAAGAGTCCAATTCCCAGTACCCAGAGTCCAAAAAACCGGTAAATCGTTGTTAAATAGTCAGGAAGATTCTGATTGACCTGGGCTGAGAAGAGTTCATTGAATGTCGTTCCGAGGGTTGCTTCATTTGCTGCTCGATCCAGTAGCCACGGCTCATCTATGATCAACCATAATAATCCCATGATAACAGCGATGAGACCAATCAGAAAGACGGGGATCCAGGAAAGATTATGTAGGGTTTTTTGATTCATTTTAAGTAGGGACAAATTGTGGGAAATGACGGTAAATATCTACTCTTTTTTGATAACCATTATTATCATTCACCTTTTGTACACTGCGTTGGCGACCCTTGGCGGTCGTGAACACACCTCCCCTGTCCGACTATGTCGTTCAGGGACTGAGCGTCGGGGTCGCTCTTTTGCGATGACAGACTTGTAGGCATAGGTCTAAGGATAAGACATTATAGGTCTGTTATTAGATGAGGAGCCCACATAGCAATTCCCTTGACTCACCGACAAGATTGGGTTATTTTTTAATATACGGTATTCTTCTCAACTCCGATAAGAGAGTCGTAAAATTCACATATCAAACAACATCATCGCAGCAGGGGATAAGACTACAGCCGAAGCAGCTCAGGAGATATTCTGGGTTGGAGGGAACGCCTTTGATGCGGCAGTAGGAGCCATGTTCACCGCCATGATAGCGGAGCCTGCCCTCACCAGCGCAGGGGGAGGTGGATACTTCATGGCTTATACCGGAAATGGGAATCCCATTCTCTATGATTTTTTTGTGGATATGCCATCTGGCAAAATTCAGGATGTTAATCTTGACTTTTTCAGTATTGATGTAGACTTCGGGACAGAAAAACAGAGCTTCCAAATTGGGAAGGGAGCTGTAGCAGTACCAGGGGCAGTAGCAGGATTACTTCATGTGCAGAAATTACTTGGGAAATTACCCCTGAAGGAAATACTTGTTCCTGCTATCCGGGCGGCAAAAGAGGGAGTGATTCTTTCTGATATACAAGCGTATCTCCTGACAGTTCTAAAACCAATTTTATTACACAGTGAAAAATCCAGAGAAATCTATGCACCCCAGGATGAACTTTTAAAAGGCGGCGAGCGAATTGTAATGTCGCAATTTGCCGACTTTTTAGATGCGCTATCTCATGAAGGAGTGGATCTGATGTACAAAGGTGAAGTCGCAACGATTATTGCCAATTGGGCTAAGGAGGGCGGTCTGATTGTTAAAAGTGACCTTGAGAATTTTGTGGTCAAAGAAAGGAAACCGCTAAAAACCAATTATTGTAACCATGAAGTTTTTTTAAATCCTCCGCCGGCTTTAAGCGGTATTCTTATCGATGTGACACTTTCACTCTTGGAAACCAGAAGTAATGCCAAAACGACCTCCCCAACAATAAATGATTTGGTTACCGCTTGTGACATTACCAATCAGTTGCGGCAGGAGGAATTACCTGACGGAATGGTTATAGGATTAACTCCTCCCACTCAACAAAGGTCTTTTCCTTCTTATGTGGAAAGATTCACGCAGAAAATGGTGGGGAGAAGCGATCTTCAAGCCCCTTTCTCTCGGGGAGCGACCACGCACATCAGCATTCTGGATAAGGAAGGAAACGGAGCAAGTGTCACCACGACCAACGGAGAAGGGTGTGGATATATTTTACCGGAAGCCGGTTTTATGTTAAATAACATGCTGGGAGAGGAAGATTTAAACCCTGGCGGTTTCCATAGTTTAAAACCAGGGACTCGCCTTCCATCTATGGTAGCCCCAACCATAGTTTTAAAAGGGAAAGAACCGGTACTTTTGACTGGCAGTGCCGGAAGTACACGCATTCGCTCGGTTATTGTGCAACTGATTGTAAGTGTTTTGAGTAAAGGTATGTTTATTGAAGATTCCACTCGTGCTCCGCGGTTGCATCTGGAAGGAAATGTATTGCATGTGGAACCGGGTATCTCCGAAATTGAGCTTAAAGAACTGGAAAAATGGTATGTTGTTCGTCGATGGGAAAAACAGAATGTCTTTTTCGGGGGAGCCAATTCCGTCACCACAGAGAGTGGCACAGGAGATCCACGGCGAGGTGGGTATTCTATCATATGTTAATTTGCATTATTCACAGGATCCTTTGGACTCGCTACCTCCATAGGTTATGAAGGTCACAATGGATTCTCCGTGGAAGTGGCTGATAAATTAATGGTGTATATTATCAAAAGGAGAATCTTATGGCATTAGTATTTCAAAGTTCACCCGAACCAACCCTTGGTGTGGAAGTTGAACTGCAGATTGTGGACGTTGAATCTCGAAAATTAGTTTCGAAAGGTCCGGAAATTTTGAAGCATTTCAAAGACGATATAAACATCAAACCGGAGCTGCTTCAATCTACCATCGAAATCAACACCGGAATATGTCGGAATATAAAAGAGGTCAAAAGGGACTTGACCAACCTTATATCCAGGCTTTTACCTATCAGTGACAACCTGGGATGTGCGTTTATTTCAGCGGGGACTCATCCCACTGCCACTTGGCCTGAACAGGACATCACAGATATAACGCGGTATAAAGATTTGATTGACCGGGTTCAGTGGCCAGCACAGAGGTTGATGATTTTTGGGCTCCATGTCCATGTAGGTATTAATAGTCCCGAAAAGGCTATTGCTGTTTTTAATTCACTAACGACCTATATCCCCCATTTTCTTGCCATATCTGCAAGTTCTCCTTTCTGGCAAGGCTATGATACGGGTTTGGCATCTGTTCGTGCGAAAGTATTTGAAACACTCCCAACCGCAGGACTCCCCTATCGAATGCTGAATTGGGCAGAGTTCCAGAGATTCATGAAAACCCTTGTTGCCGCCAATGCCATTGAAACTGTGAGGGAAGTGTGGTGGGATATCCGTCCTCATCCGGGTTTCGGGACAGTGGAACTTAGAATGTGCGATGGCATCCCTACTATGAGTGAACTTCTATCGATTGTAGCGCTTGCCCACTGTACGGTTGTGTGGCTAAGTGAGCAATATGATGAAGGGAATTATCTTCCACTCCACCGACATTGGGTAGTTCGAGAGAATAAATGGCGGGCTTCCCGATGGAGTTTAGAGGGACAGATAATCATTGATGAAGAAGGGAATCAAAAAACTATTTCAGAGGAAATACGGGACTTTTTGGAAATATTGCAGCCTGTTTCAGTGAAGTTAGGATGTCAGCAAGAATTGCAAGATGTGAGGGGTATTTTGAAGAGAGGACCAAGCTATAAAAGGCAGAGAAATATCTACAATAAGACAGGCAATTTCAATGCGGTAGTGGATGCCTTAGTAGAAGAGTGGAGAAATGACTGTATTGTTGAATCAGTTTAATTTTGATTCTCGAATAAGCCACTGGAATAGTCGTTTTTGAATGGGATCATCCTGCATCAGTTCCGGATGCCATTGAACTCCAATATAATTAGCTTGTCCATTTGAAGGTTCTATTGCCTCAATTAAACCGTCAGCAGTTCTTGCTACAGCTCTTAACCCTTCTCCCAAGGTTTTTATTCCTTGGTGGTGTGTACAAGTGACATTTGGATTCTTTTCATTTAGTATATCATATAGTAGACTTTCCGGTTCAACAGTTATACAGTGATTTTCAATGGGACCCTTATAATCACCGTGACTGATAGCGCCGGACAGTTGTGTTTCGATATCTTCATAAAGTGTTCCCCCGTAAATCACATTGATATGTTGAATGCCAGCGCAAATAGCGAGTATCGGTTTATTTAAGCTGGCACATGCCTTAAAAATATCCCTGTCAAAATTAACCCGGGTGGTGTGCATGGTATCTTCTCCATTCAGATCATAGGACTTTCCCCCATAAGTTTCAATCGGGAGATCGGGACCACCTGACAGAACCAACCCGTCTATCTGTTCAGCGATGATGTGGATATCATCGGATGAATTGGGATAGGTCAAAATCACAGGAATTCCCCCCGCACTCCAGATCGACTGACTGTAGGCTTCTTTAACCATGTGCCAATAGGAATTTTCTTTGGGGAAGTACGCCGGAGCGATACCAATTAATGGTTTTCGTTTGCTGTTATTAGTATCCATGCCCCACTTTTACCAGTAAATTAAGGTTGCAAATTTGTAAAATTATTTTCTTTGAGACAAGATCAACTATAGTTTTTTTGAAGTTCTTTCTGTTTTAGCCATCGGACTTTCAAAAAATCTTTCAGCGATTTAACTGATATTTCAAATTCTCGTTGAATCTGAAGAGCAAAAGGTCCGTGTGAAAGGAACGCTTCAACAAAGGGTTCGAGGAACCCCCGTTCATTAGGAATATTCATGGTTTTACATCTGATATCCAATCCCTCAAGAGCCATTTCAAAAAACCGTTCAATCCAATCTCTGAAGGATTTTCCGTTATAAGCGGTTTGGGTAAGGTCTAAGATTGATGCTTTCTGTTGAACGGTGCGGCGATCATGGGGAGACCAGGAGGAAACGATCTCTAAAAGTCGTTCTCGAATTATAGGTGGTCGAAGTAAACCTGTAACCAAAGCCACAGGCGCCATTTCAAATCCAAAAGGGGGACGATCGGGACCACGAATTTCAAGGATATTCTTGAATCGGACATGCGTAAATATTTGGTGTAGTGCAATTTTAATAGCTTCTTTCGTAAGTCGATTGCCCTTAGAAAGTTCAATAAGCCATTCACCAAGTAAACCGTCGAAACTCTGTACTTCACCTTTATTGGAAGTAATAAAAATCGCAGGCGTTTTGTAAACAAGATTTGCATAATTCAGTAGCAGCTTTTCTGTTGACTGGATGCCGTGATCCAGCAAGTAGCCACACCGGGGAGTATCCGTATTGTCCCAGAAATCAATTCGAAGGTTTCGCGTCCCTGCTGGTTTACCTTTTGTAAAAGGTGCATTTGCAAACATAAGAAAAAGGAAGGGTTGAAGGCAATCGGCAATAAACGCCATCTGAGCAGCTTCTTGTTGTGAGGTGAAGTCGAGGTTTATCTGCAAACTGGCGGAATTCTTCATCATCCAATGTCCGAGCTTCCCTGTTCTGGAAAATCTTTCGTGCATGATGTGGTATTTTTTTATATCGATGATAGGAATGTGGGCAGGTATGTAGATTGGTTCTGTGGAAAAATCCAAAAGCGTTAGGTTTTCATCCATACATACCTTGAATAGATTTTTCTGGTAAAGTTGCCATTCCTTGTGAAGATGGTGGATATCGGTAAAGGGAGTGGAGCCGTATTCGATTTGTCCTCCAGGTTCAATAGTCAGAGATGGGGTAATATGGGCATTCCTGTTTAATACCAATAGACGATCTTTTAAATTTTGGGAGGTAAAACCGTTTCCCCCGTTCACTGGGAGCCTTTTCAAACTCGGATCATAAACGATGTTTTCAATCTCAACGCCCAGAGACAGATCCTTGTTTGCCTTGAGATTTGAACTGATATAGTCTAATATTTTCTCAATTATAGGTGTGTAATTCATTTTATAGAGAAGTTTTTTTCAGATTTTGTGTTTTAACGCTGAGAACATCGTGATATGCAATGTAGAGAATAGCACATACGATATTTTTATATGAATGAGAATGTCTATTGAGAAGAAATATACTTAATTGCAATTCTTAGTCAAAGGGTGATGACTGGAGATAAGGTTCATCGTTCTTTTTTATGCTGCTGCCTTTTCCGAATTTCTTTTAAGTCTGGGCCATGACCTCTTCCCTCTTTTTCATACCAGTACCACCATTCTAATTCTTTTTCAGTCCGTTCTGCCAAACGTTTCCACCAACCCAGGTCAGTGACTGTTGGGTATTCTTTTTTTTTCATGGGGTAAGAAAAATGGGAGCCGCACGAGGTAGGAGTTAAAAATTAGGTGGCTGTGACTATACGTGAGCCATTTTTAGACTGCTTCTTTTTCCGCTTAAAGAGTTCTCTTAGATTACCCACAACCGTCTCCTGTATGGGTCGTTCTTGTTGAATTTTTTCCTGTAATTTTAGCAGTCCCTCGATAAGAGATTCAGGCCTGGGGGGACAGCCGGGAATATAGACATCAACTGGAATCACCAAGTCCACACCTTTAAGCACATGATATCCATACTGCCAGTAGGGTCCACCACTGGTAGCGCAACTTCCCATAGAGATGACATATTTGGGGTCGGCCATCTGTTCGTAAAGACGTTTGACGCGGATTGCCATTTTCATTGTGACAGTTCCGGATACAATCATAACATCCGCTTGTCGTGGTGAAGACCGGGGCATCATGCCGATTCGTTCGAGATCATGCCGGGATGCGGCGGTTGCCATCATTTCAATAGCACAACAAGCTAACCCAAACTGAAAGTACCAAGGTGAAGTTGACCGTGCCCAGTTTAATAGTTTGTTTAACGGCGCAACAATAATGTTATCCTTTCCATCCTTACCTGAAAATTTTTGTGACATAATTTATTCCTTAATTTTGTCCTGAGTCATATATACGGTTTTGTCTCCCATAAAATCATGATGTTCTAAAATTGCATATCCTTCCTGATTTCTTGTGGGACAAGTACTACAGGAAGTGGTACCATTTATTCGATGCCTGAGAACTTCTAAGATTTTTTCATCTGACCTTTCAGATCCGGGTACTAATTTTTCGTCGATTTCAATATACCACCGAAGCGTCACTAAATAGCGATATGACTTTTTTTCACTTTCTTCACTCATAAAATCGTCTCCTCAATAGGAAAAGTAAATTGAATACAACTTAGTTAATTTAGGAATTCTCTGTCGTTTCACAAACCCATTTTGAAATCTTATTGAGGGGTTTAAAAGTATTCGATAAGATTTTTTGTATTAACGGATTATAATGTTTGATTGTTCCAGTAGTGCAGATACGGATTGTTTATGCAGAAGACTGGCGGATTAAAAGTATTTTGAAATATCTTTGAGTCTTGTCCCACAGAGAGTTCCTTGTGACCTTCGTGACTTCTGGAGGAATCTTAGCCTTTGTCCTATGGAATTCCAAATCCCGAAACTTCGGGATGATCAACCACCGTTTTTGTTTAGACACTAAATAGGCTACAGAAATCCAGGGATTTGATAATACACTATTTCTGCCCACCATTATTTTTCTGTAAATTTAGCACCCCAATCAGCTTGCAATGATTCCACTGGTGTAAGGATTACGTTAACTATCATTAGTTGTAGGAGGATTTGATTATGTCGAGGAAAAGAAGTGAGCGAAAACCTTTCGGAATTGATTTTCTCCATGATCCTACTCTGAACAAAGGGACAGCTTTCACGAAGGAAGAGCGGGATCGTTTAGGACTTCGAGGTCTGTTGCCACCCAGAATATTTTCACTATCAGAACAAGAAAAGCGCATACGGGAACATTACAAACGGAAGACGGCGGATCTGGAAAAATACATCTATTTGATTTCACTTCAAGATCGTAACGAAACCCTTTTTTATCGTTTCCTTTTAAATAACATCGAAGAGTTGATGCCCATTGTTTACACGCCTGTAGTGGGTCAGGCATGTCAGGAATATGGTCATATTTGGCGGAGACCGAGGGGTCTTTATATTTCCTCTAAAGATAAAGGACATATTGAGGATGTTTTAAGAAATTGGTCTTCCAAAAAGGTTGGGATCATTGTGGTCACCGATGGTGAAAGAATTCTGGGACTTGGAGATTTGGGTGCCAATGGCATGGGAATTCCAGTCGGTAAATTGGCGCTTTATACTGCATGTTCCGGTGTTCATCCGTCACTTTGTCTTCCTATTACAATTGATGTTGGGACAAACAACGAAAAATTGCTGCAAGATCCTCTCTATATCGGACTACGCCAGTATCGGATTCGCGGTAAGGAGTATGATGAAATTATTGAGGAATTTGTCATGGCAGTACAGGAGGTTTTCCCCGGTTCACTGATTCAATTCGAAGACTTCAGCAATCTGAATGCGTTCAGGATACTGAGCGAATACCGAAATAGGGTGTGTTGTTTCAATGATGACATTCAGGGAACTGCTGCGGTCGCTCTTGGAGGAATATTTACCACTACTAGAATTACCGGTCAAAAGTTATCTGAGCAGAAAATTTTATTTTTAGGAGCAGGAGAAGCAGGCATAGGCATTGGAGATCTGGTCGTAACAGCCATGAGGGAAGAAGGACTCTCGCTACAGGAGGCACAATTGAAATGCTGGTTCGTCGATTCCAAGGGATTGGTAGTAAAAAGCCGCGATAATTTACAGGAACACAAATTACACTATGCACATGATCACGAGTTTCTACCGGATCTTCTATCAGCGGTTAAAACTTTAAAACCAACAATACTGGTGGGTGTATCCGGTCAGCCACAGACATTTACACAATCGGTAGTTGAAGCAATGGCGAGAATTAACGAGCGACCCGTCATCTTTGCTTTGTCGAATCCTACCTCCAAGGCAGAGTGCACCGCTGAGCAGGCATACACCTGGACAAACGGACGGGCCATTTTTGCCAGTGGGAGTCCCTTTGATCCTGTTACGCTAAACGGAAAAACGTATGTGCCTGGGCAAGGGAACAATGTGTATATCTTCCCCGGTGTGGGGTTGGGTGTTATCGAATGCGGTGCCAAACATGTTACCAATGAAATGTTTTCAGTTGCTGCAAGTGCGTTAGCCAGGGAAGTCTCCGAGGAAGATCTATCGAAGGGGTGTATTTATCCACCACTCACTAAGATCAGAGACGTTTCTGTTGCAATAGCGGCAGTAGTGGCGAAGGTTGCTTATAAAGATGGTTTGGCAACCAAACCGGAACCGGAAGATTTGGTGGAGTATTTGAGATCTACGCAGTACCAGCCGGTATATGAGAGTTACGTTTAACTGTTAAGTTGTGTATTAACTCGAATCCCGAACTTTCAGGATTTGAGTAATAATTTTTGTTCAAACACTATCTAAACTCCTGTTTCATTTTCGGGTCTAGCGCATCCCTTAGACCATCACCTAATAGGTTGAACCCCAGGACTGTTAGAGCTATAGCCAGCCCGGGATAAACACTCATCCATGGCGCCACTCGAAGGAAATCTTTCCCGTAATTAATCATAGCGCCCCAGGATGGTGTGGGGGGTTGAGCCCCCAATCCAATGAAGGAGAGACTGGCTTCAGCCATGATGGCGCCAGCAATTCCCATGGTGTAGGCAACGATAATAGGAGCAAGGCAATTGGGAAGGATATGCCTGACAATAATTCGCCGGTCCGGAAGTCCCAAAACTCTTGCTGCAAGAATATACTCCTGTTTCTTGACACTTAAAACCTGCCCTCGAACTACTCGAGCCATGGAAGGCCAACTTACAAAACCGATAGCAAAAAACACAACCGTCAGGCTCGGTTCAAAAGCTGCAGTGATGCCAATGAGGAAAAGGAGAGCGGGGAAGCCAAACATGATATCGGTAAAGCGCATGACCAGGGTGTCTACCCATCTGCCATAATATCCGGAAAGGACGCCGAGCAGTACTCCAAGCATCAGGGAAAGTGTACTTGCGATAAATCCAACCTTTAGAGATATTCTGGCACCGAAGATAATTCGAGAGAGAATATCCCTGCCGAAGTTATCCGTGCCGAGCCAGAATCGTGGCGTTTTATGCCAATCCGTTTCATTCTCTCCGGACAATTCATGAATGTGAGTAGTGAACGTTCTATCCAGAAGATCCATGTAGTGAATGGAATCCTTAAGGGTTGTAAAGGATTGTATCGCCACGAAATTATTACTTTGAATATTAGAGTCTCCTGAGAAAACCAGGATATTCCCTTTAAAGCCTGCGGGTTTTTTCTGATATTCCAGGATTTGTGCATAGGGGTCCATGGGTGCAAGCCACGGCGCAAAAAAGCCGATGAATAACAAAAGCAGTACCAGAGAAAGACCAACCATGGCGCCCTTATCTTTTTTTAACTGCTGCAAAGACGCCGACCATTGGTTTTGTAGGGAGTGGTTCATTTAATTAGGCTATGCTCTATGAACTGTCCGCAGGATGCTGTGCGTGGACTTGCTACTATGTTTAAGCTGAGGTTTGATATTGGTGACTGGTAACTGGTGAGTGGTTAACGGTGATATATCTCTGTTCAGCGATGCCCAAACTGATGTATGGTCAGCCTGTTTTCCCGTCTTCTCACCATGACGGGAGGGCACATGCTCATCCCGATGTTTCGTGAGGTGGGGATGGCAGTTCACGTTTTTCCACACGAATCCACATTCAACTCTACTATAGTTGGGATGTAATAGTGCAAGACTCAAGACATTACTCACACCTGTACGATTGTTCTTCCCTATAGGGCAGGCATTCATTAGTTACTACTCACCAATCACCAGTTACCGTTCACCTGTTAACCACTTTTTCAATCGGTATAGATCATACGATATTTAGAACGATGCCATTAATTATTACTGTTTCCTCTCAAATCTAATCCTGGGATCAATCACGCCGTATAACAGATCGACGATTAAATTGGCTGAAATGAACATCAGCGCCGTGAAGAGAACTGTCCCCTGGATGACTGGGAAATCCCGCTTCAGGATGGCATCCAGGGCAAACCGACCTATCCCTGGCCAGCCAAAAATGGATTCTGTGAGGACAGCTCCACTCAGATAACTCCCAAAGTCCACCCCGATAATAGTGATGACGGGAATGAGGGTGTTAGGGAAAGCATGTTTTAATATCACCTTCCATTCGGGGAGCCCCTTTGCGCGCGCGGTGCGAATATAATCCTGCTGTAACACGTCAAGCATGGTAGCACGGGTCATGCGTGCGAGGAAAGCGGCTGAACGGGTTCCCAGTGTTATGGCAGGGAGGATGAGATATTCTATGCCACCATAACCGGTAGGAGGCAACCATTTCAGATAAACACTCACATAGAGAATAAGAAGCAGTCCCACCCAAAAGACGGGAGCGGAAATCCCTGCCAGGGCAAACATCATTGTCCCCCGGTCAAGAAGAGAGTTGGGTTTTAGAGAAGAGAGGATTCCCACAGAAAGACCGATGAAAATGGATACAATCATAGCCGACAATGCCAGGGTAAGTGTATAAGGAAACCGTGCCAGAAGGTCGTCCAATACCGGGTTGAATGTCACAAAGGATCTTCCCAGATCACCGTGTAATAAATTCCCAAGAAATCTGAAATATTGAATCCAAATTGGATCATCCAGATGAAGTTCTTCTCGTAACTTTTGAATAGTAGCCTCATCATACCGTTCTCCCACCATAGACATGACAGGATCACCCGGAACGATGTACATGAGAATAAATGTGAGCGTGATAACACCTAAAATGACGGGTATTGTCTGAAATATGCGTTTTATGAAATAACTGCCCATAATTATTGTCTGCTTATTTCCTTTGTTACATTTAAATATTTTTGTGCGTTAAACATCAGTGTTGTGGAATATCCTTGTATCCACGGTTGTGAGACAATATAGCTTGTAGAATGCCACAGAAAAACCCATGGAGCGTCCTGATAGATTATTTTATCGACTGTCGAAATAAGGTTGGTTCGCTCAGGTGAATCACTCATGGATTGGATTCTTTCAATGAGGCTATCTACAGTGGGACTTGAGTACCGGTTCCGCCTGATCATGGATTCAGAAGAATGAAACAGGGGAAACAGGAAATTTTCTCCATCCGGGTAGTCTGCGTACCAGTCGAGGTAATAGGCGTCCGGTTTGCCTTCCTTCACGGCGGTCTTAAATATGTTCCAGTCATTTTTCACAATTTTTACGTCGATTCCGATAGATTTCCAGTAGGATTGAAATGCCTCCATCACCTGAGCTAATTCTGATGCCTGGCTTTGCCAGAGTTCCATGGTAAATCCATTGGGATACCCCGCCTCTGACAGAAGTTGCTTTGCTTTTTGAGGATTGTATGGATAGGGATGAAGGGTGTCATCAAATCCCGGAAGTCCTGGAGGAATGACCCCATGGGAGATGTTCCCCTGACCGGACAGGACAAACTTGAGTATTTTCTCCCGGTCTGCTGCATAGTTCATCGCCTGTCGCACACGGACATCGTTAAATGGGGGGCGGGAGCAGTTCAATCCAATGTAGTAAATACTCAGCTCATTTTGGGAAAAGATTAAATCAGTCCATTTTGGGTCAGTGATCCACACGTTAAACTCTGATTGAGGGATGCCTATAATGTCCAACCTCCCTGTTTCAAACTCTGCGGAACGTGTCATTTCCTCCGAAATAATTCGCACTTTCAGGTGGGATAATTTGGGTGAGCCATAAAAGTAATCAGGATTGGCTGAAAAGAGCATGTGACCATCCCGAACCCACTCCACAAGCTGCCAGGGACCCGAACCCGCCGGACTGTTTCGCAGGTCGTTATCTTTGGCTTTTGCAATAGATTTGTTCACGATAGCGGTAGCCGGCATGGCGAGGAATTGGATAAAAGGAGAGAAAGGCTCTTTAAGTGTTATCTGTACTGAAAAACCCCTTTCCCCTTCTGGGAGTGTGATTTGGTCAATCCGTGAAAAAAGCCAGGCATTGGGTGAATTTGACAGGCGTTCTAAGGAGAATTTTACATCCCCGGCGGTGATCTCCGTACCATCGTGGAAACGAAATTTCCTGTGTAGTTCCAATGTGTAGGTAAGCTTATCAGAGGAAAGTCTCCACGATTTTGCAATGCCTGGAACAATCTCAGTACTGTTGCCAAAATGGACCAGGTTATCATAAACAAGAGCGATAGTTTGACCCGTCCGAACATCCACCGATTGAGCGGGATCGAATCCTTTGATATCGGATGCCTGAGAAAGAAATAACGTGTCAGGGTCGAGATTGTTGCTGCACCCTATGAACAGTGAGAAAAAAACCACTAATATTAAACGTTTTGTTTTCATTTGAATGTGAATGCCATATTGTTTAGCGACGTTGAATATGAGAGTTTGTGCTGAAACTTACAAGACAGGACTTGGGGTGGTTGACATCTTAGTAATAGAGGATACAGAGTAGAATACTAGTATAGCGGTTCCAAAACAGCCTTCCAATGAATGACTGTCGTGTTAATGTGTTTCCGTATTAATGTATTATTGTCCTATCTCTACTGGAAC
>JADFPG010000158.1 GCA_022562455.1 Fidelibacterota bacterium
TTTGATACCTGGAAACATTTATACCTGGCAAATCCAGAAACGAATTTCTACTACCGCCGGTATCAATGAAATCAATAGCCCTATCTATGTCTTTCAAATTAAGGATTTAGGTGCAAATCCAGTCATGCAGGCACTTCAGGAAATTTTACCAGAAGAAATTTTTAACAATTTTTTCAAACCGTGTGGTCCCCTGACTGGTTACTCTTCAAATGGGATATTTAAAATTGATGGCATTGAAGGAGATATTTCCACTTTAAATGCGTTGGTGGAAGAATTTAATCAGGGGACTCGAACATTAATTACCACGGAGGTTCAGTAATGGTTTTTCGAGTACAAAACTGGATATTAGCTTTTTTGTTTATTACGTCAGGGTTTTCTGCAGACAAACTGGCATTAACGATGAAAACAAAAGGAAATGCTAAAATTAAAGTAGTAGAAACATCTGTGATACAAGATCTAAAGCGTGGTATGGCATTGTCCAACGGTGATTTAATAATCACTGGGGAAGACGGTTTAGCAATTATTCTATTTTTGGATGACAAAACACAACTAAAGATAAAAGGTAACTCGGAAACAGAAATAACAGGATCAAGAGGTAAAGACGGTATTTCTAAACGTGTGAATATGGCTTTTGGGAGTTTGAAGGCATCAATTGAGAAGCAAAAGGGTGAATTTGTCATATCGACTCCAACATCGGTTGCATCGGTGAAAGGGACGGAATTCTGGCTGATTGTCTCTCCCAACCCTGGAGATATACTCATAGGATTATCAGGCGATGTTGAATTTACCAATAGGCTTAGTGGTCAAACGGTCATTGTAGGTGCGGGAATGGTTGTAGAATCGACACCCGATGGTGAGATGGTAGTGTTGGTGACTATCAAGATTACAGGAGAAGCAACATCCGGGATATCGGGTGGCCAAGCTACCCTGTCAAATGTCACTTTACTGGATGGCGATATTGGAGGAGGTACTCTTTCTGGTACCGTAGTAATAGCTGATAATACAATTTTTGAAGGTGCAGCAATTGAAGTTGGTGTTGTCTTAACAGTTACAGGGACTTATGATGCTGAAACGGGGAATATCTCAGCTACATTAGTCGAAGTGTCTGAACCTATTACTATTGAAGCTATAGCAACTTCAGACGTAAGTGCAGGTATGTTTTCCATTTTAGATGTGGTACTGGTCTCCGGCGAGACAGGATCTCTACCCACTTCAGTAAGGATTACTGAAAATACGATTATCACCGGAGGAGATGTTATTTCAGGTGCTGATGTAACAGTGAGGGGGAATTATAACGAAGAGACTGGAGTTATCGATGCTTCGGAGATCCTTGTGGTGATTCCGGAAATAAGAATATCCGGAAATATCACTTCTGTATCAGATCAAGCTATTGAAGTGACGAATGTTGTCGTTATGGCTGGAGAGGTTGGGGCAGAGGCGGTTTCCGGAGTAATCCTGATAACGGAATCAACTACGATAAATGGTGGAGAATTGACTGTTGGATTAAAAGTGATTGTCACAGGTACATTTAATGAAGAGACGGGAGACATCACAGCACAATCAATCACAATTTCCCGTATTGTCATTCTTGCCACTGCAAATTCGTCTGTGGTCAACAACCAGTTTGAAATCATTGATATATCCGTTCTTGAAGGTGACTTAGATCCATCGAACCTATCCGGTATTGTCGTAATTAGTACTGATACCGAGATTGAAGGTGGTAATGTGTCTTCAGGACTCCAGGTAACCGTCGCTGGTAGTATTGAAGAGGGGACAGGTAACTTTCTTGCTACAAAAGTTGTAGTCATTGTGTCAGAGAGAGAACTTCTGTTTGAGTTAGAGGATAACCAGGGGAAGAGAATGGAATTGATAATCAAGTTTCAATGAGATAGAGTGGGGTGGTAAATGAGAAAAAAGATCGGTTATTTATTATTTTGTATTATTTGGACAAGTCTGCAATCTTCCGTAAACGCATCTGGTGTTATCACACACCAACCGGAGATTCAGCATCCTGAAGGTCAACCACTAATAATTTTTGCCTTAGTATCATCAGAAGTTGAAATTGATGATGTCAGACTGCTGTACCGGAATGTAGAGGAAACCGGGTATATTGAAGTTTATTTGACAGCTTATGGAGATATGTGGCGGGGGGAAATTCCTGGTGAACATCTTTATGGGGACGGTATTCAGTACTTCATTGCGTCAACATTGGCAGATGGTTCAATGATTACATTCCCCGCAGATGAACCTGAATCATCCCCGATAACTGTCGAAATTCAACTGCCCGTTGAAGAACCAGTGGTGGAGCATATTGATACAAAAATGGCTGTAATTTTAAGTGATGGGGATGAACAAATTCTTATTTTTAGTCCGGCTCCCGGTTCTAATGTACCTTACGATGATGTTTATATCGCAGCTTCATTATTCAATATTGATTCTATTGATATTGCTTCTATACGAATTACGTTAGATAACCAAGATGTGACACGCTCCTCCTCTGTAAGTAATAACCTTGTAACCTATGAACCTTTTACCATGTCGTCTGGAAAGCATACGGTTCGAATTGAAGCTCGAACACTTAACAATCAAATTGTACCTCCAGCAACCTGGTCATTCAAAGTTATCAAAAAACGTGAAGAGGAGGTCGAACGGGAGTTCACTTATTCTGGCCGAATTAATGGTGGTTATTCTTTGGATCAAATTGAAGACCAAACTCTATCTATTTCCAGAACAACCGCATCATTTTCCGGTAATTGGAGATTCCTTCGATTTAAAACGGATGCAAAACTGACATCGGAAGAAGATCCTTTCAAACAGCCAAGAAACCGCTTTCGTTTTCATCTTGATGCAGGTAGATATTTTTCAATGAATTTGGGTGACTTTAATTCCCGCCTTTCTCGATTCACCCTTGATGGTAAACGTGTTCGGGGTGTAGATGTAAATTTGAAATTCGGGTGGGTTAATCTTCACGTGGTGCGGGGAGAACTGGACCGCGCTATTCAGGGGCGTCTGGGCGCCGGGGAATCATACGTATTCGAGGGTATTGATCCCGTAACGGATACCACTACAGGCATAACGGAGTTCACATACAATCTCAATAGGAAAGGCTACACCTTCCAGAATGACATCTTCGCGGGGCGGTTGAGTTTCGGTAGCGGAAAGGTATTCCAGCTTGGCTTCAACTGGCTAAAAGCGAAGGATGACATTGGTTCTGCGAAGCGAATTTTGGAAGATGCAAGAATCATCATTGATGAAGATTCTTTTGGAACAATTACTCCGGACACTCTCACCTACGTAGAGTTAGATGAGTGGATTAATTCTACAAATAACTATAGATTACTTCTGCCGGAGAAAGATTGGGGTGGGGATGATCCACAGGATAATATTGTAATCGGTTCCGACATAAAGCTGTCTCTGTTTGGCCGAAAGATAGGTATGGAAGCTGGTTGGACCTTCAGCATGTTGAACAAAGATATCTGGGACGGGGCCATGTCCAAAGACGACATGGACGTGCTCTTGGATGACACGACAGATGGATTTATTGGGAGAACTTATGATGAGAATGGAGCTGTTGATGAAGAAGGTATTTCGTTGGATAACATTCCAATCGATCCTGCAGACTATGAGGGCATTTTTGTAATTAATGAGAACATGGTACCTCTTGTCCCTATTGATCCCGATTCAACTCAGCTTAAAGATGACCCACTCACAGCAATATTAAATATGCCTTCACTTGCCTACAATTTTAAGGTGATAACTAATCTTTTCAATAACCAGTTTACACTCGAATATATTAAAGTTGGTCCTGAATTCAATTCCTTGGGGAATCCATACATTCAAAAAAATAACAGGGAATACACTATTTCAGATAGATTCAGACTACTCGAAAATCGACTTTTCGTCAATCTTATGTATAGACATCAGGATGATAACATCTTGAGAACTGTTACTAATGTTACTACTACGAACACGTTATCAGCTAATGTGAATATCTTCCCAGGACCCAATTTACCTTCTATTAATCTAAGTTTACGTAACATGACACGTGCAAATGGTAAAGCTGTTTTGGATACAGTCAGTATTGATACAACAGGTATTGTAGTATATGACGACTTGAGAGATTCAACCAATACGTTTAATGCAACAGTCGGACTTAGCTATAGGGTGAATCTTTTTGGGATGAATCATAACATATCAACAAACTTTATTTCTATCAAAAAACTGGATCTGTTTAGCGACAGGGACACAACGTTTTCATCACCCGACCTCAGTTCAACTGTTGTTACTATATCAATCGTTACACAATATTCATTTCCGCTTAGGACGACGGCAGTAATATCGATTAACAACAGCGAATTTGGTCTTGACGGAGTTTACGGTACGCAAGGTATTTCAAATTTCAGCTTAAATGGAAGTTACGATCTGTTAAAAGGCAAGTTAAGAGCTATGGCTGGTTTGGACTTGACAACAGGCTCCGGTAATGATGATTTTCGTCGATTCGGTATACGAGGAGGATTTACCTATCGAATCACAAATACATTAGGATTTAGGTTTGATTCTGAATTCCGTTCAAAAAGTACAAATGGTGATTCGAAAACGAGTACGTTGTTAAGAGCTTCCCTTAATTATAGTTTTTAATCCAACCCAAAAATAGTGAGCCATGTACAGACGTATTAGTTTGGCTCTACCTATCCAAAACCTGTATATTTCGGTAAGGAATAGAGGATAGAATACCATAAATTAATAAGAATCTTTTTTGGAATAATCCAGTTCTAAAGAACATAGCTACGTCTCGAAACTTCGTGACCCTTGGAGCGAATTTCTTATCCGAAGGATCCTTTGGAAAAAGGCGGAGGAGAAGAGGAGTAGGTGTTCAGAAGTGGATATGAAATATGAATTATCCCGATTTTTCGGGAGAAATACCCTGCCTGACCCCGATTTAATTGGGGCAGACAATAAAGCAGATTAAACTCCTAAAAATGAAAATTTCCGACACAGGCAAGATTTTTTCTATTATTTTTTTTTCAATTATTTTGCTGCACTCGCAAACGAACAAATTATTTTGGGATGGGGAGGACTGGTTGCGACTGACTAAGGAATCTCAAGGATACCCTGAATTTGAATATTTAATGAAGGCATCTTATGTCAATGGAATTTTAGATGGAAGGTTGTATGACTATTTTACAACATGGGCAATAAATTCCGGGTTAGCTGATTCACTATTTGCAGAGACTGTAGACTATTTAAGGACTTCAGAAATAATTAGAGGGCTGGATTATTTTTATGAAGATCCGTTAAATGATTATATTCCGGTGATTTCAGCCATTGTGATCGTCAATATGCACGGCGAACGACAACCTATTGAAATGATTGAAGCATTTAAAGAAAAGAGCAAGGAATGGATTAACCATCTTACAATACAACTTCAGCAGGAAGATATGTTTCGATTAATGGAAGAGAAACGGAAGAAACATAGTGAGAAGGTTAAAGATTAGTGCAAAATTTATTGTTGCTGTTCTAAATACCGTATGATCTATGCCAATTGAAAACATAGCTAAAAGGTTAGTAGTAACTGGTGAGCGGTGGAACTTATCGGAGTGAAGCGGAGATCCTGTACACGAAGCTTACAGTCCCGTACCGCAGGTCGGGGTGTCGGGGAAACTTGAAACTTGCCTGCCCCGTAAGGAGGTACGACTGTACGGGGAAACTTGGTGAGTGGTAGAGAGGCGAGTTAAGATTACCAATAACCAGTTACCATTCACCGATAACCAATATCAAACTGCAGCTCAAACATACAATCAAGAAAGAGTGGATAATTCATTCGTTTCATAGAACAAAGCCAATTTATTTTATCCTAAGTAATCCATCTAATTTCGAATAAAGAAAAATTCTGTGATCGTGATAAAATTTTATATGATTTAT
>JADFPG010000159.1 GCA_022562455.1 Fidelibacterota bacterium
CAATACCCCGGGAGATTTAAAAATGGTATCCCAAAAATATCTGGAATCCCGGGAAAGGTTTGGATCAACAAACCGGAAAAAATAAATGATTAACTACAATCATGTCCAAAAAGTCTTGACACATAGCAATACGACCAATGGGTTGGAAGGTGTCTTTTCAAATCTGAAGACAAAACTAAGGGTACATGCGGGATTGAAGCGCAACCGAAAGATCAAGGTAATCGATCAATATCTGGCTAAATAGCAACCATTTTTGTCTATTAAGCCAAGAATTACTATTGAAAAATTCAAGATGAAAAAAAGAATGGAATATTGGTATTATCCTTTTTCTGTAAATTGTAATATGTGTGTATGACGTCATGAAACAAATAGTGTGTACGATGTCGTGAGATTCGCCAAATAGGCATTACTTTCTCTTGCAGTTTTCTGTATTTTTTGATATGAAACGAAATAGCTTCATATCGATTGGGAAATGTGAGTGACGGGGCGGAGCTATGCCAAGCTGCACAAGGAAGATAAAAGTCATGACGATAAAAAGATTAATCGGGATTGCAATAACATTGCTGTTGTGCATGGAAAAAAATTGTTTTGTTGTTCCCACTTTCCAAAGGCTAAATTCTCGGGGAGAGAAGAGCTTCCATTAAACGATGAAATCCTTTAGTAACAAAGACCGGATCGATAAAATTAGGTGGACATGGATGATTACGCCTTTTGTCATCCACACAATTATGGCCGAGATGTTCTCTCGACATTACATGTAGGCAGTTTATTATTTTTGTGGATAAATCGAAGTATATCTGAAAAAAAACAAAAGAGTTAAGTTTAAGACGAATGAGTAAAGTGTTTTCTAATCAATCTAAATTCGGCAGATTAATTCCTAATTAAGATAAGCTGATGCTGCAATCAATTATGTTTAGAATAATGTTAATATTATGGGTAAGCACTAGCTTGTTTGCTCAATCCCTGCGTGATATCGAAAAATTCAAGAAAGAATATGAAACATTACAGAAGGCAATTGAAGAAACGCCCTCGGTAGTGGAGACTATTGATTCGGAAACACCTACGGCAGACATCATAAAAATTCCTGATGTTCCCAAACCAACTGTCGGTATTGTGAACTACTTCGGGTATGATTTCTTTACTGTTCGAAGAGATTTAACGATATGGGGAAATTTGCCTGTTCCAGTTGATTATTTATTGGGGCCCGGAGATGAGATCGTTGTTGCTCTCTGGGGCGAAACGCAGATTCGTTCCACGTACATTATCAGTCGGGAAGGCGAAATCTTTGTTGATAAAGTTGGTCAGGTTAATTTAACAGGTCGTCGTCTGGATGAAGCTAAAAAAGTCCTGCATCGACGGTTGGAACAGGTCTATTCCACTTTAAAAGGACTAAAAGCTTCAACCTTTTTTGATCTGTCTTTAGGTCAATTGAAATCCATCAATGTTACTTTCATCGGAGAAGTTTCAGCCCCGGGAATTCATACGGTTCATCCTTTTTCATCGGTCACTACAGGACTGATTCAGGCTGGCGGTGTAGAAACAACCGGTAGCCTTAGGAATATTCAAGTACTTCGCCGGGGTGAGGCCAAAGTGACCCTGGATATGTATGAGCTTATCCTGGAAGGGAAAACGGTACAGGACATCCGTCTTCAAGACCAGGATATTGTGTTTGTCCCGATCCGGGAATCTACCGTTACCTTAGAGGGTGAAGTTACCCGGCCGGCAGTATATGAAGCTCTTTTGGGTGAATCTTTATCTGATCTAATTGTTTATGCAGGTGGTCTCACACCGTTTGCGATATCGAAAGTGGAAGTAAAGCGCGTAATCCCCGTGGAAAATCGCTCTAACGATGATTTTGCCATTGAAGTTTTTTATATTGCCCTTTCTAATGCAAATCGGATCCCCGTTCAGAATGGAGACCTGCTCACAATTGGAACAATCCCCCTGGTTACTCGACAGGTATCTGTCTATGGACAGGTAAAACAACCCGGTGAATATGCTTACGAAGATTCCATGCGGGTTTTAGACCTATTGAACCTGGCGGGTGGAATTAATGATGAAACTTACTGGAAATCTATGTACAGCACTAGGGCTGAGATCATCCGGCGTGATCCGGATAACCAATTTCCTATCGTCTATCTGATTAATCTTAAGAAGCTAAGAGCAGGGGACCAAAGCCAGAACAAACTACTCGAAAATTGGGATGCCCTTTTGGTCCATCAAAATCCGAATTTTATCCCGCCTAAAAAAGTGACCATAACGGGTGAAGTGCAGATAGCAGGGGTCTACGTTTTGGAGCGACCGGAAGAGACATTTAACGATATTATTCAACGCGCCGGTGGATTTACGGAAAACGCCTTTAAGGATGGAATACGCATGTTCCGTGGTGGTCTTCAAGTGGTTTTAAAAGATTACGATATTCTTGTCAATGACGGTGATAGTTTATATGTTCCGGAACATCCGGGAGTTGTTCAGGTAATGGGCGAGGTGTATAATGCCGGGCTGGTTCATTATAAGAAAGGGAAATCCTTATTTGAATATGTCGAAAGTGCCGGTGGGTTTACATTAAATGCCAATAAGCGAAATATCGCCGTAGTTTATGCCAATGGGGATGTCAAACTCAAGCGTTTCCTATCAACGCCAAAGGTGGGAGAAGGTGCTACCATTGTGATCTATCCAAAAGAAGAACGGGAACCCTTTAACACTACTGCATTCCTCACTGATGTGGCTTCGATTACCGCTTCCCTGGCAACGATTATTTACATCATTTCTACCCAATAGTTTTCCATTTGAATATTAGTTGGAGTGATAGTTAAAGAGATGGAAGAAAAAATCCAGATTATCAAAGACGATGAGATCGATCTACGTGCCTTGGCTAAGGTTATCTGGGCCGGGCGACGGTTCATCGCGCTCATTACAGGGGCTTTTACTCTGATAGGTGTTGTTCATGCTCTATTAGCCACCCCATATTACAAGTCTACGTTGACTCTTTACCCGGCAAGCAGCGACACCGGGACTAGGGGACAATTACAAGGAATTGCAGCAACATTTGGGATGAATATTGGTGGTCATGAAACAAATTATAATATCCCGGATGTTGTAAAGTCTCGACGAATTCGCAAAATGATCCTTGAACAACACTGGATGACAGAAAAATACAATTATCCTGTAGACCTGATCACATTTTGGGAGATCAATGATACCACGAGTATTTCATTAAATCCAATTGTATGGGTGAAAAACTTGTTAGCGGCACCGACTGGTAGTGAGGAAGATATAGTAAAAGAATGGGAAGAAGAGGTTTTAGAACGACTGGGAGATCTGATTTCCGTCTCTGAGGATAGAAAAACAGGATTGATTCGTATTGATGTATTGATAGAGGAACCCCAATTGTCGGCTGATGTGGCTAATTACATTGCTGAAGCAGCTAACGATTATATTCAGGCTGAGAACTCCTTTGAGGCTTCTAGAGATCGCAACTTTATTGAAGAAAGGCTCACGGTTGTGAAAGATGAATTAAACAAAGCGGAGAATGAACTCAAGGAATTCCGACAGGAAAATCGCAGGATCGCTGATTCTCCTGAATTGCAGTTAGAACAGGGACGTCTTTCCCGGAAAGTGGAAGTTAAACAACAAGTATATATTACACTTCAACAACAATTAGAACTGGCAAGGATCACTGAGGTCAAACAGACTCCAGTGATTCATATCTTAGATGGTGCCTCGGCACCCTTGGGCACTGAAAAACCGCGAAAGAAGCTGATTTTTTTCTTATTTACTATGACCGGAGGTATGGTTGGTATACTAGTGAATTTTACAAAATATATTTTTTTTAATCATAATCCAAAATCTTAGTCTCAGGTGAGGCCCCTAATAGTATTAGAATATTTCATCAGTGCTAAAGATTTGACTTGTCAATAATTGAAAATACAGCTTTCCATATTATATTAATAACTAACATTTCTCACTTCAAATTAAGCCCTAATGGGAACGGGTTCACAGGGATCATTCATGTAACTTTCTAATAATTCAACAGCTTTTTCCTGAAATCCATCCCTTATGAGTGCGCAGGCTTCACGAACGACAAATAGTATTTTGTTGAGAAAGAATTTTAGCAACCTCATCCCGAAGGTATTCACCGTATGGACATCACGGATAGCATCAAATTTATCATAAAATGTCGATTTGTGCTGATAAGCCAGATAGGTCAAAAAGATATAGCGCATAAATACCAATGCATCACAGGCAATGATTGAATCCAGATTACTCATTTGTTCTTTACCAAAGTTTAGGTACTGTTTGCAATTTTTAAAGAAGACCTCAATACTCCACCGCTGGGAATAATACTCCAATATGGTTATAGCAGAAAGACGGGTATCTGTTGCCGCAAAGGCGTGCCATTTTTCTTCCCCTTCATTTTGAATGAAAACAATCTTTAATTGAATCTTGGACCCGGGCAAGCCGACAACCAGAATGGATCGTTTAAGCTGGTGTTTTTTGATCATTCGTAACCGGGGCTTGGCGTAGTAACCGAACAGTTCCTTCAAAGAATAACACTTTCCTTTATAGAGATATTTGTTTGTTCGGGGCATGTTTTTCAACTGGCAAATCACGTTTAACTTTAAAGTGTCAACAATCTTGATGATAAAGCTGTTAAAACAGAACCAGGAATCAAAGAGAACGGTGGAAGCCTTAAAACCTTTTTTCAACGCTTGTCTGAGCATGGAGATAACTTTATCCAGTTTGGTTTGATCGATGGAAGCTCTTTCCCAAGCACCCGGACTGTCAGGATGAATGCGCTCCGACTTGGGGATTTTTTTATACTTTGTGGCCTTGCTTTTCGCATTGGGTTTCTTTTTACTTGTGCAAATGTGCTTACTGATGGGAATAAAGTGGGAACCGTTAAATAACCCCAATACCAACTTCTGAAAACCCAGAACACTTTTACCTTTTACATGATCATAAACATAAGAAGTCAATTCAATCAATTTGCCACTAACAGACGTAATGGTATCATCAACGACAAAGAATTCCGTACCATGGTTCGTGGATTTTTCATCTGATCGGGCTATCTCCTTAGGCTCTACGTGCATAGCTTGGTTTACACGATAGGACAGATTCAGAATGAAGGAACACCAATTGTATTCAGCGTTTTCCAATAGTCGATAAAAACGGTTCTTATTGGCTTGCGCATTTTCGTATTGAGCCCTCACAAAGAGGAACACATTGGAAAACATTAGAAAGGGGATAAAGAACAAATCGTATACAATTCGATTCGTCGGATGACCGGTTCGCTTTTTGATGTTAGCATAATTCAACAACGATTTGATCCTGAATTTCTTGAACAAATCAGAGACATCATTGTCAAACATAAATCGATCTTGGTGCAAGTATTGATTGACATCACTTTCAACAGGCAGTAGATTTTCGGTGTTTTGCATAGCTTCTCCTTTTGTCTATTTTGCAAATTATGGTTGCATTAAAATTTACAAAAAAGGGAGGAGCTATGCAACTTATGTTACTGTTATTATGAATGTTATTAATGATTTTTCAACTGAGAAATGTTAGTAAGTTAGTAATAGTCCTTGTTCCAACAACTATCCTTGCATTCCAACATTATTCATCTTTTTCTACCCGTCTATCGCCCCTGGGTGTACATGTGTCATATCTTTCAAGGTTTACGCCCGTATCTAAACAAAAGAAAATATTAAAAGATTTGAAAACGAATAAAATAGATGTTTTAATTGGAACACATAGGTTGCTCTCAAGAGATGTTGTTTTTCCAAACTTGGGTTTATTAATAATAGATGAGGAACATCGGTTTGGCGCTAAACACAAGGAGAAAATAAAATCATTAAAATCTTTGGTTGATGTTCTTTCTAT
>JADFPG010000160.1 GCA_022562455.1 Fidelibacterota bacterium
GAATTGTTAAAGTCCAACACGATTTCTTCAGATCAATTTGATCAGGCTAACCTGGGGCACGATCGCGCCTATGCCGCTTATATCCAGGTGAAAACTGCATTTGAGAATACTACATTACGTGCCCCGTTCAATGGACATATCATCCAGCGGAATTTGAACAAAGGGGACTTGGTCTCACCGGGGCTGGCTGTCAACCCGCCTTTTGTTCTGGCAGACATGGAACAGTTAAATGTAATAGTTCCTGTCCCTGAATCCGTAGTGGGTAAAATCAAGGTAGGACAAGTAGTAAATCTCAAATTCAAGACATTTCCTGATAAAGTATTCAACGGTACTGTCCATAAGATTGGATTGGCTACAAAAACCTTTTCCAACAATTTTGATGTCAGGGTGAGAATTCAAAATTCGACTCATGAATTAAAATTGGGATTAATAGCGGATGTAGAGATTGTTACTAAGCAATATGAGGAGGCTATTGTGCTGCCTTTACGTCTTATCCACGATGAAAATGGGCAAAAATATATTTATGTAAAATCAGGTAATCGCTCTCGGAGGATTGATATACATATTCTTTCCATGTCCGGAACGAAAGTAGTTGTTTCGGGTGATCTGTCGTCCGGTGATATACTGATCACTCATGGGCACAGTCATGTAAAGGATGGGTCGCTAATCTCAGTTGCAAAGTTGATCCCGTAAAATATTCATGAAAATTTCAGAAAAAGCGATCCAGTATCCGTTGCCGGTCATTTTACTCTCTTTTGGTATGTTTGTTGCCAGTATAATATCCTATATCATTCTTCCATTGGAGTTAGTGCCGGACATAGAGGTGCCTTACGCTGTCGTCTCAGCCACTTATACCGGGGCTTCCCCTGATGAAATTGAGTCTGAAGTCATCAAGCCCATGGAGGAACAGTTATCTAAACTGAGGGATACCAAAAAAATCCAGAGCTACGCACTTCAGAACGTCGCTTTTTTTACGATTGAATTTTCTCCGGAAGCCGATCTGGATGAGAGCATCAATGACCTGAAGGAAAAAGTGAATGACGCTATACCCGATCTTCCCGACGATGTGGAAAATGTTACCGTTCAACAGGTTGATTTTGCGGATATTCCTATTTTGATCCTCAATATTTACGGGGATTTTTCGCCTCATGATTTGCACGTACAGGCAGAATTAATCAAAGACAGGTTAACCATGTTATCCAGCGTGAATTCGGTGGATGTATTTGGTGGGAAGGATCGGGAAATCTCCGTTAAAGTAGACCCGAGCCTTCTGCTGGCAAACCACTTGAGTATTCCTCAGATCATTCAGGCGCTGCAAAAAAGCAATGTTAACTTCCCGGGTGGTGTGCTCAAAATGAACCAGCAGGATGTGATTGTCAGAACGATTGGGAAACATCAGACTGTAGAAGATATTGAAAATACCATTATTGGCATGGGGCAGGATGGAAACATCAAGCGCATCAGGGATGTGGCTGTTATTGTTGATGGCTATGAAGAGGCGGAAACCTACTCACGTTACAACGGTCTGAACAGTATCACCTTGCTGATTACAAAGAAAACAGGGGTTAATATTATAGAAGCCACGGAGGAAGTGGAAGAAATCGTAGAGGATATTGCGCAAAGGTTTCCCAGTGGAATGCTCTATGACTATACGGCTCGTCAGT
Source organism: Fidelibacterota bacterium (assembly GCA_022562455.1). Lineage (GTDB taxonomy): Bacteria > Fidelibacterota > Marinisomatia > Marinisomatales > SCKK01 > SCKK01. The sequence goes on from JADFPG010000160.1 coordinate 1,665, forward strand.
CAGAGGATATAGAACGCCAGAGCAGGCAATTGAATCAAAATGCTGCCTGGGGAATCGTCTTTATTGTCTTAATCCTGTTCTTAGGGATCGGGTTTCGTAACTCCTTAATTGTATCGATTGCCCTCCCTTTTTCCATGATGACTTCCTTTCTGTTCATGTATTTTTTTGGTCTTAATCGGACTGGTATTTCTATGTTCGGGTTGATTATGGTGTTGGGGATTGTTGTGGATGGCGCCATTATTGTGGCAGAGGCAACTTATCGCCATATTGAAGACGGCTATGAACGTAAAGAAGCCGCCATTGCTGCCATGCAGGAAGTAGGGATGCCCATCTTTACATCAGTCCTGACCACGATGGTAGCATTTGCACCTATTATGTATATGACAGGGATTATGGGACAATTCCTGTCGGTGATACCCAAAGTAGTTATTTTTGCCTTAATTGGCGCCTTTGTCGCTGATCATTTTCTTATACCCGTCCTGGCTTCCAAATACATGCGTATCTCCAGTAGAAAAGGTTTTATGGCAGGAGAGTGGTGGGGGAAGCGTACCTATACTCGTCTTCTGCATTGGAGTTTGCACAACAGATGGAAAACTATATTTGCTTCGTTTTTTGTTTTTTTCCTTTCCTTAATCGTTGTGGGAATCTCTATGACTACAGATCTCAAATTGGTGAAGGTGGAAATTTTTCCCCAAGTGCCTCAACCCCGTATTATCATAGATATCATGACAGAACCGGGATCCCAGCTCGAATTTACCGACGTGATTACAAATAGAATTGAGGACTATCTTGAAAGTATGCCGGAAGTAGATCGATACGTTTCTACCGTGGGACAGAGTGGTTTGCAGAATATACGTTTGAATCAGGGTGGCGGCCTCGGCGCCGAGATCGCTCAGATCAATATAGACCTGGTGGATAAGGAGGATCGAAAGAAGTCTGTGGGAGAAGTAGTCGCTGAGCTCTCGGAACGATGGGGAAAACTCCCGGGAGTCGATATTACTTTCGGTACAGTTCAGGAAGGACCTCCAATAGCAACCAATGTGGTCATTGATATCCACGGTGATAATCTTGAGGAGATGGAAGTCATCGCTGAGCAGGTTAAGAAAAAACTGGAGACTATCCCGGGTGCCTTGAATGTTCAGACGAGTGTGGGCATTCGTCGAACGGAACTTCAGGTAAGGGTAGACCACGATCGTGCCGCCAGTTACGGGTTGTCCAGCAGGGATATCAGCAATACCATTGCAGCAGCTTTCTTCGGAATTGAAGCGACAAAATTCACAGATGGGCTTGAAGATATTCCGGTCAAAGTAAAGTTAGATGTGGATGAGACAGAAGCCATCGATGCCATTCGGAATCTGAACATACCCAATCTCATGGGCGAGATGATCCCATTTTCCAACGTAGCGTCACTCGTTCTTTCGTCAGGACAACATTCCATCAAGCACAAAAATTTTAAACGCAACATTTCCGTTTTTTGTGACCTGGCGCCGGGTGTGGATGCCACCGATATCCAACGGAAAATAACCCCGTTTCTTAATTCGCTTCAGCTTCCGTCATGGATGACAGTCGAATTTGGAGGAATTGAGGATGAAGCCACAGAATCGTTCAAAAGTCTGGGCAGAGCCATGATTATCGGATTTTGTATCATTATTTTTATCCTGTCCGCCCAATTCCGGTCATTGAGACAGCCGTTTATTATTGCTCTCACGATTCCCTTATCATTTGTAGGTGTGATTTTTGGTCTAATGATCACACGCGTTCCCTTTGGACTTATGGCTTTCTTTGGTGTTGTGGCGCTAATGGGAGTGGTGGTAAACGATGCGATTGTTCTTATCTCGTATATTAATGACTTACGTCGTCAGGGATTGGGGCTTTATGATGCTCTTATTAAAGGGGGTAGAAACCGGCTCCGTCCTATTATCTTGACCACGATCACAACCATGGCAGGAATGATTCCTTTGACCCTCAATTTTGCCGGTGGCGCTGAATACTGGCGACCTTTGGCAGTCAGCTTAATTTTTGGGCTGGCTATTGCCTCCTTTTTAACCCTCATTGTGGTGCCAATCCTTTATTTACTGTTAGAGGGCGGGACAGAACGGAAAAGGTTGGCTGAAGTATCGTGACGGTGAAACGGTTTGGTACCTGAAATTAGTTTGGCGATATGGAATAACAGGGTAAGTCACCTGCACCGAAATTCGGTCATCTGAACGTTTGTAATGTCGATTGATCATTGTTTTTCTCCAAACTCCTGAAATCACGCTTCACGCTATCGGCGTCCGTGGCAGAGAGTATTAGGTGTTCTGGTCATTATTGTACTTATGGTGAAGGTCGTTAAAAATATGTTTACATTTTTCAATTGCTGTTTTACACTTTACTTCTAACTCATTTTTGTGCCATAGAACATTACCCGACTTCCAACCTAAAAATTCAATTATTTCGATACAATCTAGACATATTTTTGGTAATCCCGAAACTTCTAACAACCAACCTCCGGGGATAAAATGAATAAACTTATTACGTAACATATTTAGCATTTTAATGCTTCGGTCACTATCTGCACTCGGTTCGTACTTACGACTAAAAACCAAACGAATCATCCTATTACTTTTTATCTTTTTATATAGGTTTAGAAACGTATCTAATTTTTCTACAGGTAATGGATCACCACTTCTATATGCACGTAACCACTTTTGTGCAATTTTATCCTTTAATATATTTAATCCTGCGCTGTCTCTTAACCCTATAACCATAAAACCCTGCAAAGTTGAATGCATAGATAAGATTACCCATTTCCACTGATATACATCGTCTAATTGATCTGCTTGATTAGCTAATAGTTCAAATGAATTAGTTATTTCTTCAAATTCATCTGTATTTAAATATATTTCCATTTAAAATCCTTTGGCACCTAATGGCTGAACTCAGGGCTGCGAAGTTCTTCCAACAAACTTTTTTGTTACAACTGACTACAGAAAAAGGACAAATTTCTAAATTTTGCTTTACGCTTTCGCAGTCCGCTGGAGTGAATTGTTAGTAAGCAAAATGAATGCTGATTTGTAAGTAACTGACATGGCAATATATCATTTTAATTGACCGAGTTAGGTTTTAACAAAGGATTTCCACAAACCTTCTGCATTTTCTATGTGGTCTAACAATTCTATAACAAACCGGTCTACTTGTGGTTTATTGCTGGTCAGAAATGATTTGAAAACCTTATCATCGTCTATCTTGTAAATCCCCGATATGCATACATCACCAATTATGGGTAGGCATTCCGGGAATCCCTGTTCGGCAACTATTTTGGTATACGTCTCGATTGCACTGGATACAAATGATTCCAATTGGTCAGATTTAAGACCAACTTCGGAAAACTTCTTATTGAGAACGCGGTCAAAGACCACTTTGACCTTCAATTTGTGTGATTCAATTGCTTTCTTGGAGAGACTATTATAGTAATTCGATATCAAAGCATACTCTAAAATCCACCTTGCGAGAATCCAACACTCCAGAAACCATTGTCCTGCATTAATATCGTTTATCTTCGAAAGGTTTCGAATTGTGTGTATCATCTGTTGGTGTATTTTGCTCATACACTTGGCTAATTCAACCAGAATAGAGTCATTAGTATTACTGTATGCCATATTGTTCAGAGAATTTGCTTGCTAACGAAACAGCGCTTAGTAGTGCTGGTTGATGCGAAAGATTTCTGGTATGCCTCAGCTGAAGGCGGTCACTAGAGCGCAATGTTAGCTATCAAAAAAATTAGTTTTGTACTAATATTTATGATATTATGATTTTTTAAGTCTTTCATATAACTCAAATGAATTTAATATATCTGAAAGGTGTTTACCTAAACCGTCTAGCCCTCTAAATAAAGTGAAAGCGTTTAAATTCATGGAGTTTAGATCGAGCCTAGCATTTAAGAAACAAGAATTTGTTAATATGATTTTAATTATTTTAGATGAAGCTATTATATCAGGCATTGAACCTAATTCGATATTGTTAAAACGGCTCTCATCAGGCATTTCACATATTGGCGAAAATGAATTTAGTAGGGTGTACATATATCCTTTTTGCAAATTTAGGGGAATTAGAGCAATCCCTTTTTGAATAAATTGTCTTTCACTTTTTTTCAGAGGAGATGCGGTTATTA
>JADFPG010000161.1 GCA_022562455.1 Fidelibacterota bacterium
CATCGGCGCCGGTTATTTATCTCTTCCTCCACGAAAGTCTGGATGCCCGGGGCTGGATTCTGTGGCTGGTTAATTTCCTGTATTTTGCCGGTAGCATTTTTTATATCAAATTAAAATTGCGAGTCCAACCGCAAATACCCGAACCCAATTTGATGACTAAAATCAACACAGCCAGGCCATTAATCATTTATAACTGTATTCTCTTCATGTTCTTGTGGTTTACCATTTGGCTGCGTGATTATACATGGCTGTTTCTTTGTGCATATTTACCTTTTATTTTCAAGTCAATCATTGGGATATTCACCTGGCAAACCAAAATGACGCTCCAACCTAAACGGACCGGTTTCATTGAATTATTTCATTCCATTTTCTTTCTCATTATCAATATTCTTGCATTTAATATCAGTTAATCGCTGTTAAGATATAAAAAATATAATTTTTCTTGAAAAAGTGGTATATTTTATGTACAATACAGAGTAAGTTGATTTATAATACGATAAAATAGATTAACTTTTAAGCAGGAGTAGGAAGGAGATACTACATGCGATATTTAGATAGAACTATTTTAGTTACCGTTTTGACCGGTTTATTCATGAGTAGTGTATTGTGGGCTAGTCAGCCACCGTCTAGAATTAAGATCGATTTCGAAAAATTGCCCAAAGTAAAACTTGCTCAAAAGACGTTAATCAAGATCAAGCTTGAAGCTCTCGAGCAAGTCGAGAATGTGGACATAGATATCTCACTGCCTGCATACACGACCTTGCTTAATGGGAATACAAAGCATAACAAAGCTTTCATGCAAAAGGGCGAACGTTCTACTTATATCTTACAAATATCTGTAGATGATTCTGTGATGGATAGAATTGTAGTTAGGGTAGTAAGCGAGAAGGATGGTATACGGTACCAGGATAATGCCGATTTATATTTCGTGAGCTATGGCGGAACGGTAGAATTATTAACCCAGGAAGAAATCAGCGACCAAAGTCAGCGCATATGGAAAGCTCCCAAGCTTGTGGCAGGGTCGGATTATATCAAAGTCATTCCGATCTCCTATGAAGATAGTTTTATCCAATTAGAACCCGACCTGGAGGGTATCGAGGATACTGTAAACTATGTATTTGAAGATGGGAAGCCGTTTGTTACAAGAGGCCCTACTAAAGTAGAAACGCCTGGTGGTCTTGGCAAGGGAACTCAGGCTGCCTCTATTACCGTTACTATTTCCGGTACAGTTAATTTTTGGGATAGCAATAATCAATCACATTCGTTTGCCAACGGTACTGTTGAATTTTGGGACGATGATGTATGGTGGGATGATCATTTAGGTTCAACCACAACCAATGCAAGCGGTTATTTCTCAAAGACTGTATCAGGAACCGATGGATGGTTTGACAGCGAGATTGAAATATATCTTAAAATAAAAACTTCAAATTCCAAGGTCCGGGTGTATAACCAAAATGGTAATATGTACAATTTTGTAAACGGCACTGTCCAGACCAGCGGTGGGACGATCAACTGGGGCACTGTGACTTTGTCTTGGGGGTCCTATGCGGCATGCTCTATTTTCAATTGGATGAATGAATCTTGGAATTTTACAAACAACAATGGTTATGATCCGGGTCTGATAAGGGCAAATTATCCGAACAGCGCAGGCTCATATTTTAGTAGGTCAAATAATAGAATTTACATAGAAAGCAGTGATTGGATATGGAGTGCTGAAGATGTGACCAGACATGAATATGGTCATAACTTAATGTACAATGCGCAAGGCGGATGGTGGCCCCCAAATACCGGTGGAGGGCATACTTTTACTAGTACTTTGCATGAAAATTTTGCATGGACTGAAGGCTGGGGAACTGCCTTTACCCAATTTGTTGATCCAGATGGATTTTATAGTGGTTGGTTTCCTGTGGAGGACCCTAATAGTTATAAATACACTGTGCCTACTGGACATACTAATGAGGGAAGAGTAGCAGCAGCACTGTCCGACTTATATGATTCAAATCAAGACGGTGATGATTACGCTTCTATAACGTATAGCAAAATTATTTCTACCATTCGGAATAATAATAATGATCATCTCATCGAGTTCTGGGATAATTTAAAACCGACACTCTCTCAATCTGATAAACACTATGCTTCAAGAGCATTAATCTATAACACAATTAATGTTCCTTTAGAGCCTCTACCAGATCCATTGTCAGTCACTATTTCGGGCCCTTGGAGTCTTGGATACAAAGAATCAGGAACGTTTACCGCAAACGTGAGTGGCGGTTCCGGGACTATCTACTATCAATGGTATAGACAAAATGAAGGCAGTAGTTACTGGCAAACACGGGGTACATATCAGAGTCAACTCGAAGTCATGATAAATAAGAGTTTCACTATGAAGATGGTGGTTACAAGAGGTAGTGAAACTGACGAGGCGACGAAGTATGTCCGGTTTGAAGGTGGGGGCGGGCCTATCCCTAAGCAAATAGCAGCGCTGCCCCAAGATTATGCCCTGTCACAAAATCACCCAAACCCATTTAATCCTGTCACAACGATCGTGTACCAGCTTCCTGTAGTTAGTGGTGTTACGCTGGTGATTTATGATTTGTTGGGTAGCGAGGTTATGAAGTGGGTCATGGAGCAAGAACAACCCGGTTATAAACGGGTCCTTTGGGAAGGTAGAGACTCAAATGGGCAATTAGTCCCCGCCGGTGTGTATATCTATAGACTTACCGCCAGAGCAACGGAAAGTAAACAAATATTCAGACAAACCCGAAAAATGGTCTTGCTTAAATAATGAGGAGATGTAACATGCAATGGGGAAAAACCATGTCTTTAATAGTGCTCATTTCAATATGTTTAAACTCTTGTAAAGAAGGAGAAACAAATGGAGTGCTTAATAATGAGCCCTCACCTGAACGCTATTTGGATGTTCATGTAAGTTACCAAGAATTGCCAAATTATCTTCAACCTTCAGAAGTAGCATTCACGATTACAATCATTGGCCAAGATTCCACATACCCGATTGACTTCCTTGGTGATACCCTGAAATGGCTTTATCTCCGCTTCGAGTCCAGTGATTGGTTGGAAGGGACTAACGCTGTAACCGATACTTTGTGGTATAACGAAGTTATAATTGGCCAGCAGATAATCCTTAATCCAGAATATCAGATTATTAAAGAGGAAGTAAATTATAGTGCAATCTATTTATATTGGGCTTTATTCAACAAAGATACACCGTTGGATAGTATATTAAATAAGACTGGTCCACGTTGGATTTTTTCATTTAATCATCGCTCGGGAGAATATACGCTAAATGATCATTAATACAGGATTTTGACGTCTTAATATTAGCTAAATGGAACTTATATATACTGTATGTGTGTCTTCTCCATAGGGTTTGATTATTTTGGATTATATAATCTCCGATCTTGACTAACTTCTCCCACATAATAAAATAGGATAAAAAAAACAATACTTCTATTAGCGATGAGCATCATGCATAATATTATCAGAAATTCAATAGGTGTATCGTTAATTTTTGTTCTTCTCGGTTGTAACCAGCCCGCCGATACCGAGGATGTTAATATTGGATCGGTCCCTCTTCCTCCTTATTTGGACGTCACCTTAACAGCCGACAAAATGCCCGGTTTTCAAACACCGGCCACACTCACCTATGATATAACGTTTGTAGGCAGGGATGGACAGCCGCTGATAAGTTTGGAGGGCGATACCGCTCATTATCTGTGGCTGTATTTCGTAACGACAGACGACGTAGAGTTGCTGAATGCCAATGCGGATTCAGTCTGGCACGGTTATGTCAATCTGGGGCAAACGATACATTTGGAATATGAATTTCAATTTACAGGTGAAAAGGACGATGCTTGCTGCCTGTCAGACTTGGACTTCTATTCTTGTCATTATATTTATTTGGGAGCAAGGTTTTTCACAACCAGGCAGACATTGGCTGGTAAAGACACTACGAAAGCTATGGCTACCGCTGCAGGTTTGTCTTTCAACCATATATCAGGGAAATATAACCTCACTAATCCTTATGAGATTTATCAGGGAGGTACTATGCCTTAGATAATAAGGGAAATTCTAATGGTGGGGTTCTCATACACTTGGGCGCGATATACAAAAATATTTTCTGTGTTACAGTTGAGGGAAACTTTCCCCAGAATTACCCCAATCCCTTTAATCCCACAACGACTATTCATTACGATTTGCCGGAAGCCAGTTCAGTTTCCCTGGTGATATATGATCTCATGGGGCGTGAAGTCATTCGCTGGCAAAATGCATACGAGAACGCCGGTTTTAAGCATTATTCGTGGAATGGGAAAGATAAGCTGGGTCAGATAGTTCCCGCCGGTGTGTATATCTACCAGCTAAAGGCGAGGTCTATTGAAAGAGACCAGCAGTTTGCAAAAACAAGAAAAATGTTGTTAATAAAATAGCATTATTTGATACTAACTAAAGGTAAATTAAAAGAAGCATTTAAGGAGGATTAACTATGATAAAAAAAACAATCGCATACGTATACATAATTTTTCTTTTATTCCTTTCAGCATGCGGGGAACCGACAGAAAAAACAAAAAGTGAACTTGACGAAGGAGTATTTCTTCCCCCGTGGTTGAGTGTGAAATTGAGTTTCGAAAAACTGCCCGATGTGCAAAAGCCGGCTCTGCTTGTTTTTGATGTTACGTATGTTGGAGAAGAGGGTCAACCTTTGACAACTTTGGAAGGCGATACAATGGACTATCTATGGTTAGGCTTTGCAACAGACCGGAAAACAGAGTTGTTGGATGCAGATGCAGATTCGGTGTGGCACGGCCGGGTTGAGGTGGAGCAAACCATACACTTAGAATATGAATTTCATCTTACGGATGCAGAAAATGATGCCTGTTGCAAATCAGATCCATCTTTTTTTGCTTGTCATTTGATCACTCTGTTTGGGAGATTTTTCACAACTCAGCAAACCTTGTCTAAAAACGATACAATGAGATCTTATACGGGTACAAATGCTAGTTTATTATTCAACCACCTGTCGGGGGAATACACCTTTCGCAGTCCCTATGAGGTTTCTCAGGGAGATCATCCATGATGAAACAGAAAATTCTATAAATGCGGCTCTTATCAGTTTATTTAGAACTCTGTCTCATTAATTATTTTACTTTCAGTGGTTGTCCTGTGTATGTCCAAACAAATGACTTGGATGAGGGAATATACTCAGGGATAAACCGTTAATTTTCTGAACCAAATCCGTTACCGATGTGAATATACCTTGCTTTTATACACATCGGCTTATTAAGCTAAACCAAATCTCTATATGATTCAACCAATGATGTAGAACGTGCCAATGGATTGATTGAATATGAGTTATTAGAGATAGAACGTTGGAAATCAAAGAGCGAGTTATTTGGGCTTTCTACAGCATGGGAATATTATTTTAACCGATTAAAACCTAATTCTTACCAGCAAAACAACACTCAATACCAACGTATGAAACATGATGGTATTCAATTCCAAACCGCTGAACAAGCTTACCTATGGACAGTAACAATTTTAGATGATCCTGCCTTAAAACTTCTTAACTTCCATTTACTTCGGGGTGCCCGCCTGAAGGAGGCGGGGATACCATGTCTGTAAATTTAACGTTAATCGCCTTTAAATAGTTTGACACCTCTTTCACATGCTGGGTATATTCCCGGGCTTTTTTCAAACCTAAAATATTTATTTCTACATGAAGAGTAAACTAACACCAAGATATATCATTATTGCTATCGTTTTGGCATGGGCTATTTACGCCATTTGGCCAACG
>JADFPG010000044.1:0-3055 GCA_022562455.1 Fidelibacterota bacterium
TACATTTTGGACAATGAGAACGTGGAAAAACGATAGATTCTCCACGAGGTATCCGGTAAATACAGACATTAAGAAAACTACCTGCCATTAATCCAAAAACAATTATAAAGGCGAGATCCATTGATACAGTCCTATGGCTCTGTTCTAAATACTGACTGATCCGTCCCGCCTGAATGCCTACGGCGGGCAGGCAGCTGACGAATGATCATAGTGAGGAGTAAAGACGTGAAACGTTATGCGCATGCCCCGTAGCGAAGCGTATCGGGGTGATCCGTAATTCATACCTGTCCTGCCAGCCTGCTCCCGAGGAATGGGGGCTGGCAGGTAAGGAGGAATCCCAAAGCTTCGGGACAAGCTCCTTACCCCGATACGCTCTCCCGACCATGTCGGGACTATGACGCAGGCATTCTTCATTCTTAATTCTATTCCCCTTCGCCTTTGCCCTGTGGAATTTCCAATCCCGAAACTTTGGGATATTCCACAGGGTAAACCTTAGCCAAAATAATACCAATCCTCTATTTTACGTTAATATAGCATTGATATTATCTACCAATGTCTTCGGATTTATCGGTTTGGTAATATACATATCAGAGCCACTAATTTTACCAAGTTCTTTATCTTTATCAGTATCTTTTGCAGAAACAATAATAATGGGAATATGTTTGTATTTATCATCAAATTTCAGTAAACGACATACCTGAAACCCATTTATCTTGGGTAACATTAAATCAAGGATAATCAAATCTGGCATTTCTTTTCTGGCGGAAATTATACCACTAAATCCATCATTGGCTGTTATGGTTTCAAAATCATTCTTATCCAGAAACCGTTTTATTGGTTCAATAAAAAATTTCTCATCATCTACTATTAGTATTTTCTTTTTTGTCATTCATAATCCTTTTTCAAGTTTCTCCCAACCCCCACCGACAAGTCAGGGTCGGGTGGACAAGTTTCTCGCAGAGTCTCCAACGGAGTCTATGACCTGTCCGTAGGACACTGTGTGCGGACAATATTTATTCAGGTTCAAAGGACAATTCAATCTTTTGAGTAAAAATCTGTTCTTCTTTTAACCTGATTTTCAATTTTAAATCAGTCGGTCTATCCGAACATCGTATCGCTGTCTCCTGATCTATTATTCCCTCTTTAAAAAGTTTATATAAAGACTGGTCAAATAACTGCATTCCCTCGACAGTTGAGGATTCAATAGTATGTCGTAACAGTTCGATTTCGCCCTTATGTATCAAATCTCTTACTCGTGCGGAATCGAGTAAAATTTCAAGAGCAGCGATTCTCTTTCCATCCACTGTAGGTACCAATCGTTGTGCGATTACTGCACGAAGATTTTGACTTAATTGAAGTTTTATCATTTCATGCTGAGATGATTCATAAAAACTCATAATTCTTTCAATCGTCTGATAAGCATTATTGGCATGCAAGGTACTCAGGACAAGATGCCCAGTTTCAGAAAAACCTAAGGCAGCACTCATGGTAATCTGATCTCTAATCTCCCCAATCAATAACATTGATGGCGCTTCTCGTAGTGCGCTCCTTAAAGCTGTATGGAAAGTCTTGGTATCCTCTCCAATTTCCCGTTGATTGACAATTCCCTTTTTATGGTTGTGTAAGAACTCAACAGGATCTTCCAATGTTAAAATATGACCTGAAATAGATGAGTTACGATGATCCACCATTGCAGCCAAGGTGGTTGATTTACCTGATCCGGTGGCGCCAACAACCAATACCAATCCTATCTCATTTAACGCTAAATCCCCGAGTATCGGTGGCAGATTCAAATCTTCTAATGTTTGAATATTTGAAAGAATTCTCCGAATTACAAATGCATCGGAATTTCTTTGCCTGAAAAAATTGACTCTAAAACGACCCACACCTGGGAGACTGTACGTAAAATCAAGTTCATATTCCTCCATGAAGATTTTTAATTGCTTTTTGGTCAACAAGTTCTCCTTTAAACCTTTGATAATTTCTGGTGTAATCTTTTCCTTTTCCAGGGGGAGTATGTTTCCAGAAATCTTTAACATGGGATATGTTCCAAGGCTTATGAACAAGTCAGAAGCATCAGCTTCTATCATAACGTTTAGTAGGTCTTTAATTGTATACATTGTTAATCGTCTTGTAATTTCTTCACCGGAGTTCCTTGGGAACAATTTTTACCGACAGTATTCGTGATGCGTGATAATTGGTAACTGGTAACTGGTTATTGGTACTACCACTCCACCTCTCACTACTCTACCACTCACCAGTTACCACTCACTACTCAACATTTCCTCAGCCTTTACCTTAACCTCAGCCTTTTTCCAAGGATCCTTTGGATAATCAATTCGCTCCAAAGGAGACCCTCTGGGTTGTAGCTATGTTCTTTACCTTAATTTTTTCATGAATTCATCGGGATTTGGTACGGCAGACAGAGCCTCGTCTTTCTCTATTAATCCTTGATCGTAGATTTTCATCAATGATTGTTCCATGGTGACCATTCCGATATTACTACTCGTTTGAAGAATAGAAGGCAATTGAAAAGTTTTATTCTCACGAATAAGATTCGAAACAGCTGGGGTTCCGATCATAATTTCAAATACCGCTATTCTGCCTCCACCTTTTTTCTTTAAAAGGTTTTGAGAGACCACCCCTATAATCGATTCACTTAGCATCACCCGGATTTGACTCTGCCTCTCTGTAGGAAATTGATCTATAATACGGTCAACTGTTTTTGTGGCATTTACGGTGTGTAAAGTGCCAAATACAAGATGTCCCGTTTCAGCTGCTGTGATTGCTAAAGCGGTTGTTTCCAGATCCCGCATCTCACCTACCACAATCACATCCGGATCTTCCCTGAGTGCGCTTCTCAATGCCCTGGCAAAAGAATGTGTATTGGTACCAACTTCTCGATGGTTAATCAAAGATTTTTTACTCATATGGATGAACTCAACCGGGTCTTCGATCGTGATAATATGTCTTCGCTGGTGGCTGTTGATATAGTCAATAATTGTGTTCAATGTAGTGGATTTCCCACTTCCGGTTGGACCTGTAACCAGAATCA
>JADFPG010000044.1:3065-21994 GCA_022562455.1 Fidelibacterota bacterium
TAGGTAAACCCAACTCTTCAAAAGTAAAAGAACGTTCGGAAATTGCTCTCAATACTGCTGTATCCCCATGTAACCCTTTGAATACATTAACACGAAACCTACCAATTCCATGGAAATCACAGGAAAAATCAATCTCAAATTCCTCTTCGTATACTCGTCTCTGTTCATCATTCATGATATCATACACCATAATATGTACTTCTTCAGGTTGCAATGGATTGAGTTTTGCACGGTGAATCTCACCATTTATACGTACAATAGGTGGAGAATAAGGACTCAGATGAAGGTCTGAAGCACCTTCTTCACGCATAAAATTCAATAACTCATGTATTTCCACTTTCTCTTATTCCATTATCACAATTTTACAATATTCGGAGTAATAAAAATTAACAACTCACGTTGTTCAAGGGAAGTTGTTCGATGAGTGAACATCTTTTTAATCAATGGAATACTACCCAAAATTGGTACCTTAGATATCGTCTCAAAATTTTGATCAAAAATCATCCCGCCAATAAGAAGAGTTTCTCCATTTGCAACCATAACTTGTGTTTGTGTAAACTGCTGTGAGACGATAGGTCTATCAGCCTGTGGCCCTGTAAATCCCACCAAAGACTGGACAATTGCCGTGACCGTCATTGAAATAAACCGACCTTCATTAATTCGAGGCAGAACACTCAAGGTAACGTTTATTTCTTGATCTTCGTATGTTAATTGTTGAGCGACCAACCCCCCTTCAGCTATGGGTACAGTAACAGGGATTGTTGTTCCTACAGTAAGGGTAGCAAGTGTATTATCAAATGTGGTGACCTGGGGCTCTTGTATTAGACGTGTATCGGTGTCTGTTGAAAGGATATTTATTATTGTTGTAAATAGAGGTAAACTCAAAGTTGCTATTCGAAGACTATTCCATCTACCTAAACCAATCCCAAGTAAAGAATCTATTGCAGTTTCAAATGTAGGCCCACTTAATTTAGCTCTTAAGTTCCAATCAATTCCCATCCTTTCATCAACACCAAGTTTTGTCTCTATAAATTTAACAGCAATATTAATCTGAGGAATCCGTTTATCTAACTTAAAAATAACTTCTTCAATCCGGTCAAAATTATAGTGTGTATCCGTCACTAAGATATGGTCAAAAGCCCCACCTCCGCCAACTCCGCCACCTATACCGCCGCCAATTCCACCTATACCACCGCCAATTCCACCTATACCGCCGCCAATTCCACCTATACCGCCGCCAAGACCTCCTGTTTGTACCGGAGAAAAAACCTGAACTTTACCTTTATCAGTTAAAACGTCCGTCAATGCTATGCTTAGCGCATATCCATCTACATATTCCAATTTGTATACCCGCGTCTCCAATTCACCAGTCATCTCTTCTCCGGTAGGTTTTATCACAACAATGTTATCTTGAATAAACCAATCGAAACCATTGACTTTTAATATGGCATCTAATGCAGTGCCCAGGTTTACATCATTTAAAGATACGGTAACTTTACCTTCGATATCCTGCCCCGTAATAATGTTAATATTATTCTGAACAGCTAAGAGTCGAAGCATATCAATTAATGGAGCATTTTTAAAATTTAAGGAAACGGTAGTCTGGAACATTGAAATACGCCTTGCTCTCTTTCTCTTTTCAACATCTTCAACACTGGGTCTCCATGAAATTCTAATAATATTACCCCCCTCTGTTTCAAAATGATATTGAGGTAACGTAGAAAAGTGCAAAGTCACTACAGTAAAATTCTTTTCAATCCACTTTTCGAGCGCATCAATTCGATACAGAGGAGGTAAACTAATCTGTTTTGAGTAAGTCTTTTGTAGAAACTTTGTTTTTGGAAATATTAATCTTACCATTGGGGGTGACTGGGTGACAACTTCTTCAAACTCAACCATCTCGGAGAGTACGATGGAAACGCCCATCTCATTTTCAGTCTCGAAGGTGGAAATTAATTTCACCTCCTGTCCGTTTATCCTGTGGCACCCTATGATAATTAGTACAAATAATATGAATACCTTTAGCAAATGAACTTTATTCATTTATAGACAACCTTATTGCTTGCGCACCCTGTTTCAAGATTACATAATTGGATGCAATTTTATCTACCTTAAAACCTCCAATAGCGTCACCCTCTTTTACGATGCTTTCATTAATTAAAGCATACCCGGCATTACCATGCCATGATATACCGGTTAGACTAAAACCTCTCGCTTTGTCACCTCCTGAACGACCGAATATTTCGTCGATTATTCCTTCTTTTGAGGAGCCTTCAATGATATCTACAGAGACATAGAAAAATGGATCAGAATTCCATGACCCGGACCAATTCAATTCAGGTATAGGATTCAAATATGCTAAAAAGACATCTTTCTCAGTATCTGACACGCTTAAAATTTCATCTTGAATACCGGCTTTTATTCCCTTTGCAATTTCTTTTCCGGTTGTTAATAAACCTCTATCCATCACAGCGTAAATAATCAGAATACCAATTACTCCAATTAAGATCTTTTGTCGCTTGTTTAATTTATTCATATTTCATCCCGAAGCTTCGTGTACGGGATCTCCGCTTCGCTTCGACAAGTTTCCCCATACAGTCGCAAGCTCCCTCCGGGGC
Source organism: Fidelibacterota bacterium (assembly GCA_022562455.1). Lineage (GTDB taxonomy): Bacteria > Fidelibacterota > Marinisomatia > Marinisomatales > SCKK01 > SCKK01. The sequence continues at coordinate 5,684 of JADFPG010000044.1, forward strand.
AGGCAAGTTACCAGTCACCAGTCACCAGTTTCCAGTTACCAGTTTATGTGCTCTCTTCATCGAAAAATATGTATGCATATAAAACTAATTCACAAGCTAATACACCTTCTGTGTCTAATTCTGTACCGAGACTAATCCTGCCAATATTCAGGATAGTAGGTAAAGATAGAATTTCTTCCAAAAAAATCCCTATTGTCAGGAATTCTCCTTGAATATGAATTTGAACAGGATACCTTTCAATATACTTTTTTGTGAGTTTAAGTTTATGTTTAATAGCCGGGTATGAATCTTCCAGATTAGGCGAAAGTGACTTTATTATGATATTTTGTCTCTTTGCAATCCGCCTGATCTCTTCAAATACTTTCACAAATGAATCTCTATTTGGAATCTCACTTTTTAAAGAATCTAATTTCGCTAATTCATTATGATACCGTTCTAGTATCATTGGAAAGCTTTCATTTATCTCTAACAGTTGATTATACTTTGTCTCTAGTTTCTTCAATTCCGATTTTTTTTCTCGAATCTTTCCCCCATTATTCCAAATATCTGTCCATAACCACCATCCGGTAGCTACCAATAAAATTGAAATGAGTGCAGAAAATATTAACTTATTTCTCATTCTCTATTAAAGCCTTAATGTAAGAGTAAAAAATAGCTTACCTTCTTGGAGGTCACTTTGTTCTTTAAGATTGGAGTCAACTTTTGTAAATACATTACTCTCTTGCAGTTGGATTAAAAAATTTGTGAAATGAATATCTGCTACAGAAGCTTCAGCTTGAACAAATCCGTTTACCAATATTACATCTTTAAATTCCTGAGGTACATTTTCTGATTCTTCCTTTTCTGTTTTAACAACTTCCTTCTTAAAAGTTATAGAAGTGAATTTAACGTCGGATGGTACGACTGAAGAAAATAGTTTAAGTATTTTAATTTGATTCTTTGAATAAATACGATCATTTGATAAAAATTTTCGAAATCCGGAAACCATCTCTATTTCGTCTAAAATGATAAAATATTCCTGTGCTGTAGATGAAAGTTTTCCCCATTCAGCTGTTTTAACCTTGATCTGTCCTCCCAATTCATCAACTTTTTGATATGAAAAAAATGTGTTTATAACAAAAAACGGAATTAAAAAAATCCCCACTAATGCAGCTATTTTAGTAAGTAATAAGTATTTATAGTTGGATCGAATCTTATTAGGAAGAATGTTGATTTTCTCAGCTTCATCATCAGCAAGTGCAAAATTTATTGTGTAATAGGGAAGCATTTTTTCCGGAAGAATCTTTCCATCTGAAAAACTGAAAGATCCATTTCGGAGTGGATTCAAGATACCTACTTTTAAATCTAAATTCTGTCCAATGGTTTTGAGAAGATTCGGAAAAGTGGCTCCAATTCCGTCAAATAAAAGCCACTCCCATTCTAATTCAGTATTCTGTTTTTTAAAATAGCTTAGAGAACGGCTTAACTCACTTGTCAATCTTTCTAACACTGGACGAAGGAAAATAGAGATTTTGTATAAGCTGATCTTTGTCCCTTGAATCACACCATTAGTGTCTTTAGGAAATCCGTAATCTCCCAATATCTGTCTCGCTTGTAAATGATCAATTTTAACCGTCTCATTCCCTACAACAATACGTTGCATAATTGCAGTATAAAAATCCTCAGCACCCACGGATACTTCCCTGGAATACAATAACTTATGCTCTTCCACAACTACAATAGTAGTACTCGTTTCACCAATATGTACCAATATATAACACCCTTCCTTCATGTCAGGATAATTTTTAATAAATAGCTTCCATAACAGTATAGGAAGCGTGGTAAATAATCTGAGTTTAAGGTGGTGTTTATTAAATTGAGTAATTATCTCCTCAATGGAGTTCCTTTCTCCGATTCCGATTACAATATTCTGCTTGTTTGAATTTCCTACTGCATCCGTAGTTTCCCAGTTGGTTTCAGCATTTTCTGCATTAAAAGGTAAATTCTTTTTTGCATTCCACTGGATTAAATCGACTAACTCTTTCTGTTTCAGTTTAGGTGTCTGGATAATATGCGTTTTTGTTAACAATTTGGAATCATAGTAACTCCCAAATGCAGTTTTTTTCTCTTTACTTTTTAATTCATTTTCTAAAACAAAGGACAACAACTGATCCATATTTGAAATAGTTTGTCCATTTGTTTTATAGGGTAATGTGTAGGTCTCAAATTTTTCAATGGTTGTTCCCTTTATCCTTTTTACCACTTGAAGAAGTCTTAAAAAATTTTCCCCCCTATGAATACATATTTGTCTTTGAGAATCATTTAATCGACTTACAACTGCACCTATATAATTACTAATGTCAATTTTGTGGTTCTGCTCAACCAAAGTTGATAAAAGAGTCGAATCAAATTCTTCCGGCTTAACAACGTTTTCCTTTTCTTCGGTTTTAGAAATATCTTTCTGAATCTGTTGTAGTAAATCTGTTGTCGGTCTTTCGTCAGGTTTCTTTTCATCAAGGATAGTCTTGATTCTATCACCAGGAACTTTAGATACAACAACTTCTTCAACAACAGGAACTTCCTCTATTATTTCCTCATGAGATATGGTTTTTTTTAGACTCTCAAGAAGAGATTTGCCGGATTCTTCGGTCTCTTGCCCTATTTCAAAGTCAATTTCTTCTTCAGTCATCTCCTTAACAGTTTCCGGTTTCTTTTCTACCGGTTCATCTTTTGCCTGTTGCGCACGCAAAAGATCTAAGAGTCGGTTTGTGGCTAAGTCTTGCCGTTCTTTATCTTCTTCAGACATATAATGGATCCGATTTTCTTAATCGAGCAAGCACGATGTCGCTGTCTATCTTCTTTTTATCAAAGGTTAACATATCGATGATTAAATTATGACAAGTCACAACAATTTTTCTCGGGTATCCCTGTGTCATCTCATATACCAGTTCTTTCGCATGAGAGGTAAAAATTGCCTCCCCATATTGCAACCCTGCAATTTTTAATCTGTGATCAATAAAGCATTTTGTATCATCAATATCCATGGGATTTAAAGAATATCCAAAGGAGATTCTATCTTTAAAATTTGGATGTTTGTTTAATAGCTCTTTAAACTCCGGTTGGGCAAATATAATTATCTGAATCAACTTTGTATCGTTTGTTTCAAAATTTAAAAGAGTTCTAATAATTTCTAACTGTTCAGAACCCATTTTCTGCCCTTCATCAATAATCAAAACAATTCTCTTTTTTAATTTTATACCAGTATCGATTAAATAATGTTCTATCTGATTCATCATGTCTATTTGCAAACTAACTTTGTCTGAAATTCCAAACATTCTTTTCAGGTAAATGAGAAATTCAACATTGTCTTTCCATGTAGGATCTAATATCAAATGAAAATTGTAATCTCTGCCAAATTCAACAAAACGACCCAATAAAAGTCGTGACATAATTGTCTTCCCAGTTCCAATTCCTCCGATCACTACATTTAACCCTCGATTAAGTCGTAATGAAATTTCTAATCTATTAAGACATTCTCCATGACCCTTGGATTGATAAAAAAATCCGGGATCAGGCGCCATTGAAAATGGTTCCTTGGTCAATCCTGCTAATTCAAAATATTCCATTTTTACATCTCAAATCATTGTTGTAAGGTAACTATTCAGCCTATTTTGCAGAACAGGGCTAAGTCCTGAAGTTTCGGGATAAGGATAAAATTCCGCTGCCATACCGATATTCCTATTCGTTAGCTACCGAGTAGTCCATCTCCCTTTTCCTTCGCCTGCACCTTTGCCTAAACAGTTACATTGCATTTTCAAAATATGGGTCACATTTCTCTTTAAGATCACTTTTGTTCAGCGGTCTGAATAATACTCCATCAACACCAATTTCATTTAGCTCCTCTAAAATACCATCTTCAAGATAATCTGAAATGACCAATACTTTCGTATATAATGTCTCTTTATGAGATCGAAGTACCCTTAATAGTTCTAACCCAGTCAATCTTGGTAATCTTAGGTCAAGGATCACTAATTTGGGTTTATGTTGACTAATCTTTAAATATCCTTCAAACCCATCCGGAACCATCTCGATCCGGACATCCTTATATAGATCATTGATCAGATAAGTCAACGTTTCTGCTTGATCCCGGTTGTTTTCAATAATGAGAAAGTCGGTTAAGTGATCATTTTCTCCAAAATAAGCAGGCTCATATGTAAATCCTTGTTTTTTAATAAAAGAAATGAAATCACTCCTGGCGACACGATAGTGACCGGATGGGGTCGTAAATGCTTGGATGTCGTTATTTCGTATCCAGCTTTTAACCGTATTGACATCAACTTCGCAATAACGAGCAATGTCACCCGTGGTAAAAAACCTTTTCACTTTATTCCCAATCATCACATAGTTAGTAGAAATTAATGTAATTCACGATATTCATGATATTATTAGTCTCCATAATAATAACAATTTTTATAAATAATGTCAATGATTATTTAGTGTCACTTTGTAAGGTTAAAATATAATACACGAATAGGGTTACATGACCTTATAACTACAGAAGCTTTCTCAGAAATATTGCAACTCACTATATATTGGCAGTTACGTAGATATTGACCTATCGACTTTATGCAACATCTTTAATAATTGAAAGTTATGTTTCGTTTTAAGACAAAATCTATGTAAACATTCAGTGAACCCGTTTCGGTAAGATTGAATATTGTGACTTGGAACAGATCTATTTGAATATAGAAAGACGAAGGAAAAACTTCTGTATATAATTAAATTCTTAGCGATTCTCTATCGGAATAAAAAGGGATCCTCCACGACGTTTAATCAATAATAATACTGTATCATTCACAGATTCGTTATCTAATGCTTCTCTAAACTCGTTTACCCCATCTACTTCTATGCTTCCGATACGTTTAATAATGTCCCCTGTCTGGATACCAGCTTTGGCTGCTTTGCTGTTGCGGTGAACTTCAACAACCACAACGCCCATCTCGTCTCTATCAATACCAAACCGTTTGGCAATTTTAGAATCTGTGGATTCTACTCGTAGTCCGAGTTTAGGTGTTGTCTTACGAGGAACGAAAGCAATTTTATCATCTTCCGGTAATTCGGACAGATGAACCCTTAATGTCTTCTTTTTCTTTCTGCGAACTACATCGACTGTTGTCCTGGTGCCGGGCCTCATGCTGGAAACCATATTCTTTAGATTTGCGGTATCCCTGACCTTTTTGTCATTAAACATTACAATAACGTCCTGTATTTTGATGCCGGCTTTATCAGCCGGACTTCCATCGACGACTTGTGTGACCACCGCCCCTTCACGATCCTCAAGACCTAAAGATTTGGCAAGCAGATCATCCACGTCCTGAATATATACCCCCAGCCAGGCACGAATAACCCGCCCTTCGTTTATCAGGTCTTCCATGATTCGTTTTGCCAGATTGATGGGAATAGCAAACCCCACACCAACGTTTCCACGATTAAATCCTCCGGTCGCAATTGCTGTATTAATCCCTACCAATTTCCCATCGAGATTGATCAACGCACCGCCACTGTTCCCTGGATTTATGGCAGCATCGGTCTGAATAAAATCTTCGTACCCAATCCCGCCGATGATATGGCTGCGCCCTTTCGCACTGACAATTCCGGCAGTAACCGTGTGACTTAAATTTTGAGAAAATGGACTTCCAATTGCCAGAACCCATTCTCCCACTTCTAATTCATCTGAATCCCCCAATTTTACTGCTGTGAGGTCATCCGCATCAATTTTTAAAACAGCCAAGTCACTTTTGGCATCTCTCCCTACAATCTCCGCTTCAAATTCTCGCTGATCCATTAATAAAACAGTGATCTCGTCAGCATTTTCTACCACATGATTATTGGTGAGGATATATCCTTTCTCTGCATCTACGATAACTCCCGAACCTAAAGCCGTACTTTTTAAATCCTGTTGCGGAAAATCAAAATACCGCCAGAAGAACTCATCTCCAAATGGATGTCTAAAAGGGGCATCTTCCATACTGATAAGCTTCTCACTGGTAATCGTTACTACTGAGGAGTTAACTTTCTTGACAGCTTTGATAAATGTGTCGCTTAATTCTTTGGCTCCCGGCAATTTTGCTTGAACTATTACCGCAAACAGTGGAATTAAAACCATTAGAAAATATTTTTTCATTTTTCCTCCATTTAAATCACATTCTTCTATGTCTTCAATCCTCTAAATGTTTCAAAATAAAATAGCCTCTTCCTGTGAATTAAAAATCACTATAGATGAAGTAGTTTCCCTGTCCAAGTTTTTGACTAGACCCAGATCGTCATCACAATCCAAGTCAGCAAAAGCAGGCACCATATTACTTCCAAGGAGTCCCGAAGTTCCTGACCAATTGTTTAATCGTTGAAGGTTATCCTGAAATTTCGGAATTACCCTAACCGCTCCATTAGAAGTCCCTACGAGAAAAGACGAAAACATCTCACTACTCTTTGGATTTTCAATTTTCTATTACTTATTCGTTATTCTTTAAAATAGCCCCGTATCAAACCCAATCACAAATCTTGAAAAATCCAGTCGAGACATACTTCCTGGGGTATAACTTAAATACCATGGAAAATCCAATCGAAGTTTTATATCCGCTCCAAATATTTTCTTCTGAAAACTGAGCCCAAAACCTAAGTCCAATAACCATTTTCTCTCCAGATCATCCGCGTCACTCCAAATAAACCCTCCATCAATAAAAGTACGAAAGGCTACTTTTGCAAATCCAACGGGTAACTTTTTCGTTCCTTCAACGGTAGTAGTAAAAACACTTTCAGCTCCTTCAAGTCCATGGTTGTAATATCCACGCATATTGGCATCCCCATAAAGATGTATCTGGTTGCGGAAGTATTTATCTCCAACTTTCACATTATAAAAAGAGGTTTCATGCCGCAAGTATGGCTTGGAAAAATAATCTCCGGATCCTGCCGATTGGATTGTAAACTTTTCCTGAACGGGAACTCCTAAAATGTCACTCTCGATGTGTCCACCGATTACCCGTAGAGCCATATCAATTCCTTTAAGCGGCATATTTAGTTTTACTTCTCCAATCAATCGAGTGAAACTCCAATCACTAAATCCACCCGGCGAAGTGGAAAGCTCAAGGTCAAGTCCACCACCTTTACCTTCCATGTTTGCGCTGATACCATACTTCCCATAAAACACCACAACCTTTCCCGGCTCATACAAATCTGTGTATCCTGAGTCATCAGCATTCGTCAAATAGAACCCCACATTTAAATCATGGTTGGGTGGAAAATTATAAGATTGGTACCAACGATAATTAAGATTGACCCCAGTTCCCTCTACCCCTTCAAGAGAGTAATACCATGTTGATCCTTTTAAAAAGGGGGACAGAGATTGAAAAGTAGAACTGTAATATGCTTCCCCAAATACTTTTTCAGATTCTGATCCCATCGTAACGGAGACACTGAGTTTACTCAGTGACCCATAATTACGACTTAAAGAAATTCCTGGCTTTATTCCATCCTTTTCATGATACCAAATGATTGGATTCCACTTTACCACATATGCACCTCTCGGCTGATAATTCATTCCAGGCAAGTTAAAAACAAATTTATGAGGGAAAATACCGGATGTATTATTCCGCAAGTCGACGTCATGAGTCCAATTGTCCGGATCAAGTACAATCTTTTTGGGTTCACCTGGAACGGTAAATGTAAACTCGTCTTTCCACCGGTACAGATGATTTGTCCATCGAACCCTCGAAGTATCTCCATTAGTAAGATACACATCAATATCCAATGGAGAAAAGATATTACTCTTATTTACTATTTTCAAGGTGACTTCAAAACCACCATCATCGTTACGCTTCTTTTCCCACCCCTTCAGAGCATAATCCACATAGGAGGAAGAATGCAGCCACTGGTCAAAAAACCAGTCCAACTCCTGACCGCTTACCTCTTCCATTACCGAGCGAAAACGATCTTCATCAGGATGTTTCAGCATCCATCGTTGGTAATAGGTTTTCATCGCACGATCAAATACTTCATCTCCTAATAAATACCGTAATGAATAAAGCATAAGTGCAGGTTTACTGTAGGCATTCATGCGATAACTGCCATACCCACCAAACGATGATGAAGTCTTGGCGATGGGCTCATTGTATTTGCTGGTTATATATTGGTTAACCTGCCACTGCGTACTTTCAAACCTTGTGGTAAACTTCCACCACTTTTTCTCAAAATCTCCGTAACGTGTTGAATTTTCGAAATCAATGCCATAAGGAGGATACCGGTTATTCATGTACCATCCTGTCTGGAATGTCGTGAATCCTTCATCAAGCCACGCATCATCCACCTCGTTATTTCCAAGAATCCCGAAAAACCAGATATGCCCAATTTCATGAACGATGAGTCCCTCACTCTCTCTCCCGTTCATGACTAACATGGGATATTCCATTCCTCCACCTAAAAGTGCATGTGTGGTAGTTACCTGAGGATAGGGATAAGGACCGAATTGCGTACTGAGCCATTCCACCGCCCGTTCTGATCTTTCCCGCACAACCTTTGTCCATTTTTCGCCAACAGATTTATTGTAGAGGACATGGATATCTATATCATTCCACATACCGTGCTCATAAACAAATGTAGGGGATGTGATCCATGCAAAGTCGTGAACGTTCTCTGCATGAAAAGACACAATCCGCCTAACAGCAGAATCCACTATGGTAGAGTCTAATCCATCAATCCATTCTGAAAAATCCAAACTGGTGTCAACCGTCACTGCTTCCCAGCCAGGGTCTCCTTCAACCACCACACCGGTAGCTCCTACGATAAAATGCTCAGGGATATCAATAGTAACGTCAAAAGTACCGAACTCGCCATAAAATTCTCCCATGGCGTGAAAGGGTACATTATGCCATCCCTTTTCATCGTAAACTACCAGCTTTGGATACCACTGGGCAAAATCGTATTGATCACCCTTGTACCCTGCCCTGCCTTCATGTTCCCTAACCTTGTGTTCCCAATTCAGATGAAAAAACAGTGTATCCCCCGGTAGCAAAGGCGATAATAAATCCGCAGATAAGATAGTGTCATCCACCTTGAATTCCAGTGAATCTTTTACATCATTCTTACCAACATAAAAATCCTTAACTTTTATATAACTTGGATTATCTTCAGATATCCCACCTGAATAATGAACCGTTTTATATTCTCTATGTTTCACCGATCCCTCTTGGAACGCATTGGGATAAAGATGCATGTAAATTCGATCCAATGTATCAGGAGAGTTATTCACATAGGTTATAGATGACTCACCTGAAAGAAGATGTTCCTCAGGGTCTAATGAAACGTTCATTTGATAATGAACCCACTGCTGCCAGTAATCATTGTCACCCGCGTAGAGAAAAAATAAACTTATTCCAACGACTATAAATATGGATTTACAGAATAAAATGGATTTTTTATACATAACTGTCATCACCCTCATAATCATGTTCCGATGGACATACCTTTTGTATTAGCTAAGGAATTAGGGAATACACGTTCGCCGGATTGTGGAACCCGTTATATGAATTCTTCTATGTCTTTCTTAAACAATTCATCTGAACGGTACCCTATATATTTCCTCTGAATAACCAGGTTTCGATCAATCACAAATGTGGTTGGGATTCCCTGGATTCCTCCATAATCCCGTATCACTTTCGAATCACCGTACAATATTGGATAGTTGATACCAAATCTTTCCATAAACTGAAGTACCACATCTGCTCCATTTTGATCAAGTGAAATACCAATGATAACAAGATCATCCTTATACTTTTTCTGAAGTTTAACAAATCCCGGTATTTCCATTTTACAAGGCCCGCACCAGGTTGCCCAGAAGTTCAGGATAATAACCTTCCCTTTGAAATCCGAAAGATTGACCAATTCTCCTTCCGTACTTAAAAGGGAAAAGTCCGGTGCCATAGGCGCATTTTCTTCAGCAGTTGATGGATAATTTGATTTGGATTTGGTGGATGGAACTCCATTACTAAAAATAGTACTTGCGATAAGTAATATCACTACTCCAAAAACAGCAAATAAGGTACGTTTTGTTAACATGATATTTTTTCCATATTATTTACTCATTGATGGGACAAATCCTCAACTAGCTTCCATACGCGAGTTAGAGAGATAATATCTGAATAAGAGGTTTCATCCGTTCCATGAATTCCTCTGGCGGAAGATATCCAACCACCCGAGTCCCTAATACTTCCTTTCCGTCCGGTCCCAAAAAAACAATTGTGGGTACACCGGAAATGTTAAATTTTTGCCGGAGCTCTTTCACAGCGGGTGCATCATAGCGAGTGAGGTCCACCTTCAGTTTTACAAAATCTTCCGTCGCCTTAAGGACTTTGGAATCGGTAAAGGTTATCCGGTCGAGCTCAAGACACGGTATACACCAATCCGCATAAAAGTCCATAATTAAAGGCCTGCTTGCTATTCGCGCTTCCTCAAGTTTTTGGGGACTATAGGGCTCCCAATCCATACCCGTTTTTTGAAGTGCCTGGAGAGAAATGAGACCGAACACTATGGCAACAATTCCAACGGTCCACTGGACTCTTCTTAATGTCCGTCTCTCTTTAGCAGATTGCTGTAAGAACCCAAGATAGATTCCACCCAAGATGAGGGTGAGTGGTACAACATAGGCTGCGAATTTAGGGAGGAGAGCAAGTCCGACATAAAACAATGCCGCCCCGATCAACACCACCCCGAAAACCTTTTTTACCCATACCATCCAAATACCCGATTTCGGAACTTTTTTCAAAAGGCCCGCAAAAGTTCCTAAAATAAGGTAGGGTGACCCGAGACCCAAAGAAAGTATAAAAAAGACCCAGAACCCAAAAACCGGATCACCTTTTGTTCCAACGAATGCAAGCAATGCGATGATTGGGGGGCCTATACAAGGAGCAGCAAATACTCCCACAATCAAACCTGAAAGATAGATCCCTATTATTCCCGTTGTATTCGTTCCACCTAATTTACTCGTCAGCCAGTAAGGCATTTGCAATTCATAAAGACCAAACATACTGAGGGCAAGCCCAAACAGGAGTAACCCAATTCCTGACAGAACCCAGGGACTTTGCATAATCCCTCCAAACAGCCCGCCGCCCAAGGCCGCGGCTACACCAAGAACACTGTACATGGTCGCAATGCCCAAGACGTAGATAACAGCTTTAAGGAACACTCGAAACGTGTTTGTGTCTGTCTGCCCACCAAACAACGAGACTGTTACTGAAAGCATGGGATAAACACAAGGGGTCAGATTTAGCGCTAGTCCTATAGCGAAAATCCCAAGGAGGAATGCAAACAGTGCCCCTTCTCTCTCAAATACAGCCGCTATCTCATTATCCTGCGTCAACCAGGTTGAGCTACCAGAAATACTGCCGGTTTGTCCACTTACACTTGAAAAGAGTTGAGTATTCATGGGAAAAACGGGCTGGTTCAATCCAACAACTTCAAATGGAATCACAACATCGATGGTAGATGGGGCAAGACAAACTTGGTCGTCACATGCTTGAACACGTAGTTTCCCTTTAATCAGACCCTCACCCATCGAAATACCTTTTGTGATCTTCAAGACAATAAAGATGGGTGAATGCCCTTCATACACGTCTAAAGCATCTTCAGCAAAATCAAACTTCACCTTTTTCGATTCAGGGTAACGAATGTCAATAACCCGAACGCCTTTTGGCAAGGTAAGATTCAACTCCGTTCCAATCAGGTAATCGAATGACGGAACATGTGCGTTTACGTGCCAGCGATCTCTAATATCAAGGACAACAGCAGACTGGAATTGGGTTCCCGGATGGACTTTATCCACAGAAAGTAAAGTAGAAATATTCACCTTGGATGCACTGGTGTTCGTTGAAGGGGACACATCACTAAATTGCTTTTCAATCTTCTTTAGTTGAACTTGGCTCCCTTCCACAACAAAAGATAGGGGCAATGTCACCGTTTTGGGTGGGTAGCATATGGTAGGATCACATGCCTGGTACAACAAGCCGACTTGGATAGAGTAATTCCCAGGTTGAAGTGTCGAAGCGAGTTTTACCGGTGTTTCAAATGTGACCCACCCTTCGTGGAAATGAGTTTCGGTCTGAAATCCCTCATCAAACTTTGTGATGGGATTGGGTTCCCACGTTATACCGACGGACTCTACTACATCTCCCCCATCGATAATTACTTTTGAGGCAATAGGGCCATCACTTTTTTTATTAATCGCATATATGTGAAATTCAGGAACAATAGAGGCAGTGATTTTGACAGTGAGAACTTCACCAGCCCTCAATACTTGTGGTTCAACTTCAGCTGAAACGGTAACGACGGATTTGATCTGTCCGGAAGCATTTGCTGCGAATAGAAAAATTCCCAGAAGAACTTTTATCAACAGATGAATGTTATTTTTTATCAGTTTCACAGTGATTTCCATATCCATTGTTTCAAACGGAATCTTATTTTATTACGATCGGATAATTTTTTCTTGATTTCAATGATCTTATTTTCAGCTGCTTTTCTTCCGTTTTCTAAAAATTCCTGAACTCGATTAAACTCAGACCAGTGTGCACTTCCGACATCAGGAGAAATAACAAAATCCGCTTTTTTTGCCAGTTCATCCGTCAATTTGACTATAGTCAAATGTTCAGATCTTGTGAGAAGTTCCATAATATTATAGTCATCAAGTATCTCCATACCCCGTCTGGCAATATCGACGGCAATTGTAAAATTGATCTCAGAATTTGACAAGCAATTTATCGGTAGGGGTGCGGTTATCGCCCCATCCACAACAATTTGTCCATCATTATCATAGGGTGTCACATATCCTGGAATTGAAGAACTTAGAGTAACTGCTTCCACAAGATCACCCGAATCATAAATCAACTCCTCACCTGAATTCAACTCTGATGCTATTACCTTAAGAGGGATTTTGAGCTCAGAAAAATCTTTCACCGGAAGAAGGTATTCCATAGCTCGAATCAACTTTCCCCTATCAATTACACCCTTTCGACTTAATGCTATATTAATCACGATCCTGTCCTTGACCAATCGACCCAGTTGACCTATGACAGAACTTGAGACCTGTTTTTTCCTATTGATATGCTTAACTCCAATCGCTTTGAAAAGATCACTTTTTAAAAATTCAAAATACCGCTTTTCTATCCATTGAGGATCGAGTGTGGCAGCATACATGGCACCTATGATTGCACCTGCGGATGTCCCTGAGATAAGGTGGATGGGTATTTTTTCCCTATGAAGCACCTGGAGCACACCAATATGCGCCGTTCCTCGCGCTCCACCCCCTCCTAAAGCCAAGCCTATTTTCAACTTCCCTTTCATTATTTAGTACCTCAGTACTGAATTTTCCAAAGGATTCTGTGGACTTGTTTTTTTTGCATAAAATTATTTCCAATCAAAGAGTGATCGTAGTTTCAAGTTTCAAGTGCCAATGGACTGCGGACTATGGACTATGGACTTCTTTTTGGTTCTGGCTTATCCATATTAGGTAATATAATGTTTAATTCCTTTGCTGTGGTCAGCCAGACTTTCATCTTTACCGGATTATTTGGATTATCAGCGTCATTCCCCCGATACTTTGGATTCAACTTTTTTGGTGTGTCAAGATTAACAATTTTATCAGCCACATCCAACCCTTCAACGACTTCGCCAAAGATAGAATATTTTCTATCCAATCGAAAGGCGTTCTCAACACAGATAAAAAACTGACTGCTGGCGCTGTTTGGGTCTTGAGATCGTGCCATAGAAACGGCGCCTCGTTTATGAGGCAGCTCATTGAATTCAGCGGGTAATAACCAGCTATCCGGATTAGACTGTGCAGATTTCCATGTGTCGGCAACTTTCCCATCCCAGACACCATAAAATTTGCCTGCTCGCCCGCCGTTCCCATCGTTAGAACGGTCATCATCTTTCGAATTGGGGTCGCCACCTTGAATCACAAAGCCAGGAACTACACGGTGAAAGGTAGTGCCATCAAAGTATCCCTCCTTCGCAAGAATCTTGAAACTTTCCACATGCTTAGGGGCTTCTTCTTCTAAAAATCGAATTACAATCCTGCCAAAATCAGTTTCGATTACCGCTAATTCTTCCGACTCCTGGCTACATCCAAAAAATAATGTCATAGTAATCACGATAAATGGTATTATGTGTTTACTAATTAACTGTATCGGAATTTCTCCAAAGGATCCTGCGGAAATGTTTATCATCGAGATAATTCCTCATTCGTTAATCGTTGAACGGTTACGAAGCCAGTTTCGTTATTCGGCATTCGACTATCGGTTACGTCACCCAACGACGACGTACGATACGGGCATCGTTACCCTAACCGAAAGACGAAAACATCTCAGCGCTAACCACTTTCTCAGCCTTAGCCTATGCCTTAGCCTTGTTAAATAATTTGCGTAGCTATGTTCTTTCATATCTTCCCTGTCCTCCCTCTCGACTTTAACTTTTTCCCACTTTTACATAAGGGACAATCCTCCGGATTCCATGAAACAGATGGTAATCTGGTAAGCGCTACCGTCTTTTCACCGAAATCGACTCCTGATTTACTTCTATCTACGATGCAAACAACTCCAACTGCTTCAGCGCCTGCATGTTTCACAATTCCTAATAACTCACTAACAGAACCACCCGTTGTGACAATATCTTCCACGACGAGAACCCTCTCATGACTCTTTAATGAAAATCCCCGTCGAAGCTCCAATGTGCCGTCGACTCTTTCGGCAAAAATACCGCGAGTACCTAATACTTTTGCTGTTACGGAACTCAATAATATACCGCCAATTGCTGCCCCAAGCACAACATTAACATTGGATTCCACAAACGGTTCAGCCATTAACTCTCCTAACCTCGACAAAACTACAGGGTCTTCCAGGAGCCGAAACTTTTCCACATAAACATCACTGTGAAGTCCGGAAGTCAACTGGAAATGTCCCTCAAGTACAGCGCCGGTCGAGGTTAATAATTGTCGTATTTCATCCATCAACAGTCATATCCATATTTTGCAACACACTATTGATTTTATTTTGATAATCCCTTGCGGCGTCTCCAATTGATTTTTCTGTCTGATCCCCCGCATAGAGGACGCTCCTCGATACATTGATGAGGGCAATGCCTCCTTTATTTCCTTCACGAACGGACGATTCCAGATCTCCTCCCTGAGCACCTATACCCGGAATAAGAAATGGCATATCCCCAGCAGCCTGTCGGATATGAGATAGTTCCATGGGCTGAGTCGCCCCCACAACTAATCCACAATTGTCATATTCATTCAAATCTTTCACCATTTCTACAACTTTATGGTACAATGGATGATCATTTACCAGTTGCAATTGTAAGTCTGATGCGCTCTTATTGGATGTCAGACAGATGACAAAAACCCCTTTTTGAGGATTGGACAGAAATGGTAGTATGGCATCCCTTCCCATGTAGGGATTGACCGTCACCGCATCGAACCCCATCCGGTCGAAGATAGACATGGCGTAATGTTTGGCGGAATTGGAGATGTCTCCCCGCTTGGCATCTGCAATGGTAAACCGCCTTTTATCAATATATTCCACTACTTCTTCGATCCACCGAAATCCTTCCCACCCGTAATGCTCAAAAAACGCGAAATTGAGTTTATAGGCAGCCACCGAATCCATCGTGCAATCGATCACCATTCGAGTGAAATCTTTCAGTTGTTGAAGGGTTGGTGAAGAAGCTACGGTCATCCTTGCAGCATCAATATCCAATCCGACGCAAAGGAGGGAATTAGATGAATTCACGTGGTTTAATAGTATTTCTTTAAAGGAATTCAAGACCCGCAAAGTTACAGTGACTCATATGGAGAAACAACCAGAGAACCCCACTAAGGGTGGTATTATCCATACCAAACTGTATACCCTTTTTTTCTCAACTCTTTTGCCAACCATGCCTCAATTTCTTCAGCATCTTTGCGGGTAGGAATAGGATTATACTTATCATATAGTTCAGGCTTAAGTGCAATACCATATTCCTTGGCATACTTGTTACTTTTATACCCCTCCTTATGCTGCTCAAATCTAATCTCTGGTGGATAATAGCTTTGCCCAATATATACACATGGTTTATTGGACAGTCTTTGTGGATTAGCCTGACGAATCTTTCTAAACGATTTGACTTTTTTATCTAATTCAATTACGTATACATAGTATTTCTTCTTCGCTCTGGCCATTTGCTTCTATATAATAACTCATGTTTCGCACATCTGATCAATTAGATCCATTATAGGATTTCTTTGTCGCA
>JADFPG010000162.1 GCA_022562455.1 Fidelibacterota bacterium
TCGTGTGCTTACTACGGCTCAGGAAAAGAAGCTTCAGCAAATGATAATCGACAAGACACCGGACCAACTCAAACTCTCCTTTGTATTATGGGATCGCCAGGCCGTGAAAGAACTGATACACCGGCAATTTGATATACCTATCGCTATTCGTACGATTGGAGACTATCTTCAGCGCTGGAACTTCAGTCCTCAGCGTCCTGTTAAGCGTGCCTATGAGCAACAACCCAAGGCCGTTCAGCGTTGGTTGGATGAAGTCTATCCTGAGATTCGAATTAAGTCCCGGCAAGAGAAAGCGGAGATCCATTGGGGTGATGAGGCCGGATTTCGTAATGATCACCATTATGGTAGAGGGTATTCACCCCGGGGCAAGACGCCCGTTGTTCGTTTATCAGCT
The DNA here is from genome assembly GCA_022562455.1 of Fidelibacterota bacterium. Taxonomy (GTDB): domain Bacteria; phylum Fidelibacterota; class Marinisomatia; order Marinisomatales; family SCKK01; genus SCKK01. Next base: position 395 of record JADFPG010000162.1, read on the forward strand.
AAACGTGTGAGTGCCAATATGATATCCAGCATTACCAATCAGGGCAAGGTTCGGTTCATGATGTACAGTGGGAATATGAATGCCCAGGTTCTGATCAAATTCCTAAAGCGATTGATCAAGGGAAATGATCGTAAGATCGTCCTGATTCTGGACAATCTGAGGGTTCATCATGCTCATGTTGTGAGAGAATGGCTTGAGGGTAAAGAAGAAAAATTAGAGTTATTTTTTCTGCCCTCTTATTCGCCAGAGTTAAATCCGGATGAATACCTGAACAATGATATCAAACAAGGGGTGCATTCAAAAACACTGTTTAGAGATGAACACAGTTTAAAGAAAGGTATTTTGTCACATATGCGGATGCTTCAGAAAATGCCTGCACGCGTGAAGAAATACTTTAAACATCCCAAGATTGCTTATGCAGCATGAAATACATAATTAATGTCCGCCGGTTTAATAGCATGGTAATTATCATGCATGATAGACAGAAATAAAACCCGGATTCAAATTGAAAACTGTCTTAATGATTATCCTATTACATTATTATTGGGACCAAGACAATGTGGCAAAACCACTCTTGCTCAATCAATAAACAGCAAACAAAATGGAACCTACTATGATCTGGAAGATCCTGCTACACCCTTACATCCTGATCGCACCGGAATTATATTAAGCGCATTAAAAGGATTGGTTGTTTTAGATGAGTGTCAGCGCCAACCGGAAATGTTTGATCTTCTCCGTGTGTTAGCTGATAGAAAAAACAGACCTGCAACATTTCTTCTAACCGGAAGTGCATCTCCATCATTAGTCCGTGGTGCATCAGAATCGCTTGCCGGAAGAGTAGCGTATGTAAATCTGGGCGGATTTAATTTATCCGAGTTAAAAAATGAGCAGACAAATTCCCTATGGCTGCGAGGTGGATTTCCTCCTTCATTTTTAGAAAAAAACAACGCTGCCAGTCTTAAATGGCGAAAGAATTACATCCGCTCCTTATTAGAACGGGATCTGCCTCAACTCGGAATTAGAATTCCTTCCCGTACGCTATACCGTTTCTGGATGATGGTTGCCCATTATCACGGAAAAATTTGGAATGCCTCCGATTTCGCCAGAGCATTAGGGGTTAAAGAAGATACGGCTCGGCACTATCTGGACATTCTATCCGGAGCCTTTATGATTCGACAACTACAACCTTGGTTTATTAACATTGGAAAACGGCTTGTAAAGTCACCGAAAATCTATATAAGAGATACCGGTCTTTTACACGCGTTTCTGGGATTAGAAAACTATCAGGATATTTTGAGCCATCCGCAATTAGGTTTTTCCTGGGAAGGATTTGTCATAGAGCAAATTTTAGCCCTTACAAATAAAGAAGATGAAGCCTATTTTTATAAAACCCATGGCGGCGCTGAATTGGATTTATTGATACTTCAAAAAGGCAGGAAGTACGGATTTGAAATCAAATTTCAGGATGCCCCTCGGTTAACAAAATCTATGCATCAAGTTTGTGCGGACCTCCAACTTGAAAAATTATGGGTCGTTTACCCGGGAAAGGATACGTATCCCTTAAAAGAGTCTATCGACGTAATTCCATTTGAAAAAATTCAAACAGCCATTGATGACATGAACCGGTTGTGATTTGTCGACCCGCCGACAACCAGAAAATATTATCTTCGGGGCGGGCAGGTAAGACTGGGTTAATTAAATCAGTTAACCGAACAATCAGAACTTTACGAGTTTCAATCCTTGGTTTAATGGAATGGTCTGTTAGACAATTTCCCGATGCAACAGTTAATGCTGTTGTGGGTTTCAATCCTTGGTTTAATGGAATGGTCTGTTAGACTAAGTGTGTACCAAAATGGGACACAGGGTTTATGGTTTCAATCCTTGGTTTAATGGAATGGTCTGTTAGACTTTCATATCACCGCTTGATAGTTCGATAATAATAGGTTTCAACAGGGTACCCCCCATTTTTTTAATATGAATCCAGATTTAGGATTAATTGTAAGGAATTAACTGCATTACGGGGAGTCCTTTTTCGGTTTTTTCTTGTTCCAGATAGACAGATTCGGACGATAGCAGCCAGTTTATAGTAAATGAATCCGGATATTTCTTTCAGTTTCCTTCGATACAGAAGGTTTAACCGGCTCAATAAAGTCATATTATGTCCCAATGGTTTCAATTTTGTAAAGAGAAAACCCACCATAACAAACACCAGCGCAATAAAGTTCTTCAGCGCTTCGTATCGTCTGACACAGATTTCCTCCAAATGATAGTCCTGCTTAATCTGACGATGAACTTCTTCAATTTTCCATCGATGGCCATATCCTTCGAATACTTTCATTAAAGCATCTTGAAGTGTTTGAATACTGTCCGGCAGAGAAGCAAGAAAAAAACTGTATCCCCCGCCTTGCCGGTGCAGACTGATTAACCATATCGAATTACCTTTGTAAGGGCGGTTGTCATTTTCATAAGGCAATGATACACGGCAGGCTCCTCCTTGATAGGTATTTCTAACCCAGCGATTGTTTTTTTTAGATACACCCGTTAACGTAACCGGTTTATCCATCTTCTGTGCCAAACGTTGTACGTTTTGAAGTTTGCCCCTATATAGAATATTCCGCTTCTTTGTTAACCGGGTAATGAAATAGATGCCCGCATCCAGTAATGGCTCATATAGTTTCCGCCGGTCACCTCCCCGGTCAATGACAGTAATGACATCCCGGTGACACACCTTATGCACCGCTTTGATTCCTTTGAGTATCTTCTGGTTTTCACTGCTGCTCTCCATATCAAGGCTATATAATTCTGAATACGCCGGTATAATGGAACGTCCATCTCCTGATATACCAATAATGTTCGACCACCAATAACCATTGGTAGTTTTCTTTTTAGATCCATTCCATACCCGGGCTAATCCCGGCATCTTCTGCGCATAGACTTTCTCAATGTCGCTGCCATCATAAATCAAAAAATTACACCGGCGAAGATTTCGTTTCTGCAGGAATAAATTTGCTTCCATCAGTTCATCTGCAAATCCCTCTTGACCCAAATTCCGGGAAAGCCTTTCCGTCGTCTTCTTTAACGGTATTGATTCTCCTAATGATCGCCCTATTTCTGAAAGGTACACTTTCCCCGAAGCCAGCATGCCAAACAGCATGTGTTGAATGAACTTTACCTTCGGCTTTGAAAAAAAGAAATGAAGACGATTCGTATATCGTGAAAGATTTGATTGGATTAATTGTGTTGCTGTTGTAGTATTCATCAGGCTTTCTCCTTTTTGTTTGCCTTAACAAAAAATAATAACATTATTGGAGAAAGCCTAAGTTTATTTTTTCCAATATTTGCATGCACTATCTTTTATTAACTTCTCGACGTATAACATCTTTATAGCAGTTGTCTATCCTGAAAAATAATGGGGGGTACCCAGTTATACTTATTCTTCAAATAGGTAATTTGGTCCTTTTCAAACATTGCACCATACGGCGGATTCCCTATTACACAATCAAAACCATCTACGTCCCGATTCTCGGAACTACGATGGTCAAGCCCCTTCGCGTCCTTGTTTCCTTTTTTGCTTCTGTTAAATATATCCGGGAATTCCACATCCCAGTCGAAGGCATTCACTTTTTTTACTGCTTCATCGTCATCAAACAATGACAAATTCGTTCCATCATAATAATCGGACCCAATAAGCGAATTGCCGCATTTGATATTGCTGCTCATGTCCGGAAGAATATGCCCTTTCATAAAGAGCATAGCCTGGCCCTTGTCAAATCCCTCATCCAGCAGCTTCAAATACAAGCTCATGATGGATACTTCCGTTGCTTCCCGGTCAATATCCACACCAAAAATATTGTTTTGCAGAATATTCGATTTTTTACGCACAGACAAACGGATGTCTCCGTCTGCGGTTTCGTACCAGTCATCCTTATAGCGCCGCTTCTTGCGGTTTTTGCCGTACCAATCCACATGATAATTCATTAAATATTCAAATGCTCCCAATAAGAATGAACCACTTCCACATGCGGGATCCACAATTTTGATTTCGGTAATCTCTTCCGGTGTTTTTCCCTTCACCTTTTCGCCCACCGTGTGCTTCACGATATAATCTACAATGTACTGGGGAGTATAATAAATACCGCCGGCTTTCCGCACTTCCGGTTTTTCTTCCACTTTGGCATGGTGCCCTGCAGTTAGACGAATTTTCGAGCCGAGGAATTTCTCATAGATACGCCCCAGGATTTCCGGTTCAATCACGTCAAATTGGTAAGGTGACAGCGGCCAACTCAAATGTTTAATGATGTAAATGAGCACTTTATCATCAATTGTCAGGTTTTCGCTGAAATGCTTCTTGAAAAGTAGTCCGTTATAGTCTCTGTCTAATTTTCGAAATAAGGGGACAAGATTGGAATAAACAGAACCTTTGAAAGGTTTTTTCAAAGCAATAGATAGAAGTTTCCCTTCCGGTTCAATATGTCGGTCTTCCAAATTGCGTATGAAGATGAATCTATCTAAAATTCGCTGAACGGATACATTGAGTTCATCTACAGTTAAATCTGAATTCCGAAGGGCGATATTCCGCGCCAGCATTTCCCGCCAATGGGTAATCTCTTCTAAAAATTCCCTATCCAGTGTTTTGGTCTTTTTAGTGAGTTTTCCCTTCAATTCTTCCAATGAACCATCTGCCACCGCTTCTTTTGAAAAATGACCGTATAGTAAATCCCAATTGGCGAGATATTTTTCGTAAGTGAGATCATATTGTTTCAACACACCTTCCAACGGCAAATTAATGTCCGGTTTCTTCAACGCATTGAAAACACGGAATTCTTCAAAATCAGTCAGAATAACGATGGGCGCTTTTCCATTGGTCGAAAAAGCATATCGCTTTGCTTGAAAAACGGGTTCTTTATTAGTGAGATGAATGTGGGGCGCTTTGGCTTCTACAAAGAATTTGAGTTCTCCATTGATTCGAAAGGCATAATCAGGTCTTTTTGTAGTCGAATGATCAGAGTATTCTCGCAGGACATCCCACTGGTTTATTTTTAGATGGGTTTGTTCAAAGTCCCAACCAAGGGCAATAAAAAATGGATCAATGAATCTAGCTCTTGCACTGGCCTCATGAAAGGTATGGGAAAGATACTCATCCCTATTGGATGAGAAATCCTCCACTTTTTGTTCAAGTAATCGTTTCCCTTCTTTATAATTCATAGATTAAATATACAAATGAAATAAAACTCAAATCAGGATTTAGCTTGTACCTCAATTCCTATATTGAAATTTTCAAAAGCAAGCTTCTTGACAAAGTTAAACCAACATTAAACTCCTATGGAGTTTGGTCGTCTTTCGTTTTTTGTGCTAGAGATATTGA
>JADFPG010000163.1 GCA_022562455.1 Fidelibacterota bacterium
ACCGATACAATGCCGAATTGGGCTGGATCATCCTGGTATTTTCTCCGGTATATCGACCCGAAAAATGATTCAGTATTGGCAGACAGGAAAAAGTTGGAATATTGGATGCCTGTAGATTGGTACAATGGAGGTATGGAGCATACAACTCTCCATCTATTATATTCCCGGTTTTGGAGCAAATTTCTCTACGATTGTGGGTTAATCCCGACGAGTGAACCCTATCTAAAACGCACTTCACATGGCATGGTACTTGGCGAAGGCGGGGAAAAGATGTCAAAATCCCGAGGGAATGTTATCAATCCTGATGACGTTGTGGAGAAATATGGAGCAGATGTTTTTCGGCTATATGAAATGTTCATCGGTCCCTTTGACCAGGCAGCTTCGTGGGATACAAAAGGGATTGTTGGTATAGACAGATTCCTAAAAAAAGTATGGCGGATGTTCACTGAATCTGATATTAAAGATGTTGAAATGGATAAGGAACTACTTCGCATCCTTCATTCTACCATTAAAAAAGTAAGCGAAGATATTGAGACACTTGATCTGAATACTGCCATAAGTCAGATGATGGTTTTTACAAATGAATTCAGTAAACGGAGAAATTCCAAAGCAGGTTGCAGAATCATTTGTCAAAATACTCTATCCATTTGCACCTCATATATGTGAGGAATTGTGGGAAATTATAGGACATACTAACACGATAACATTTGAGCAATGGCCTACCTATGACCAAAACCTGATTGTTGAAGAAATGGTTACAATTGCGGTACAGGTTAACGGAAAATTACGTGGGAATTTTCAAATCGAGATCGATAGTAATGATAATGAGATAAAAAAAGCAGCGATGGAAATTGAAAACGTGAAAAGACATATTGGTAATCGTGAAATGAAAAAAATAATTATTATTAAAAATAAACTCGTGAATTTCGTTGTATAAGTAAAAGTAACACCCTATTTAATCTATAGATTTTAATCTGCGATTTTGGATGGAAGAACAATTAGGTGCCTTGTGCAAAGAGAAAGAAGTGATATGCATTGCGCGTCTTTTTGCTTTGGGCTTTTCGATATGAATTAGAAGGTAAATTAGAATATGGAAATACCGCTGCTAAATGACATTCTCATTATATTTGGACTGGCTATTGCGGTCCTCCTTATATGCCATCGACTTCGCGTGCCGGCAGTTGTGGGATTCCTCCTAACGGGGATATTCGTCGGGCCTTACGGATTTGAGCTGGTAAAGGCAGTTCATGAAGTTGAAATTCTTGCTGAAATCGGTATTGTGTTATTGCTTTTTACCATCGGAATTGAGTTCTCACTCGAAAGGCTGCTGAAAATCAGAAAGTCTATCCTGATGGGCGGATCGATTCAGGTGTTGCTGACCTTTTTGGCTACTTTGTTCATAGCAAGGTGGTTTGGCCAAGCTTTTGGTGAGGCAGTCTTCATCGGCTTTCTCGTAGCTCTGAGCAGCACGGCAATTGTACTCAAACTAATCCAAGAAAGAGCCGAAGTTAATAGTCCACACGGGCGTACAACTCTTGGCATCCTGATCTTCCAGGACATTATTATTGTTCCTATGATCCTGGTCACTCCGCTACTGGCTGGTGCAACAGGGAATTTAGGTGAATCAGTCCTCGTTCTTCTGGCCAAAGGAATCGGTATAATCCTGCTGGTGATGGTCAGCACTAAATGGATTGTGCCCCAAGTATTGTATCAAATCGCAAGAACACGCAATCAAGAAGTTTTTTTATTAAGCGTGGTTGTAATATGCTTTGGTGTTGCGTGGCTAACTTCCAAGGCAGGGCTATCCCTTGCCCTGGGTGCGTTCTTAGCAGGATTGATCATTTCCGAATCTGAATACAGCCATCAGGCACTCGGAAATATTCTGCCCTTTCGGGATGTGTTTACGACGTTCTTTTTTGTTTCCATTGGTATGTTACTGGATGTAGGCTTCCTGTTCCAGCAACCGGGAACCATTTTGCTGATCACTTTGGGAGTTTTGGTTTTAAAATCTATCATTGCCTGTTTTGCAACAATTTTATTAGGATTTCCTTTACGCACTTCAATTTTGGTTGGCCTTGCACTAAGTCAGGTTGGTGAATTTTCTTTCATTCTATCCAGAACCGGTGTTGAACATGGCTTACTTGCGGGGAATACTTATCAGATGTTTCTGGCTTTTTCTGTACTTAGCATGGCGGCGACACCATTCATTATAGCACTGGCGCCTCGCGCAGCCGATATTATCCTGCGGTGGCCGTTGCCAAAAAGGTTAATATCGGGTTTTTATCCTGTTTCAGAGATAAAGGTTAAGAGTAAGAAAGACCACCTAATAATAATCGGCTTCGGAGTCAATGGCAGAAATGTAGCACGAGCCGCACGGTTATCAGGTATTCCCTATGTAGTCATTGAAGTGAACCCCGAAATAGTGCGAAACGAACAAGCACAGGGAGAACCAATTTATTATGGTGATTCAACCCAGGAGGTCGTACTTCAGCGCGCAAACATCAAAGATGCGAGAATAGTTGTAACTGCAATTAATGATCCAACGTCAACCCGTAGAATTACCGAAATCATTCGGAGACTTAATCCAAAGGTTCATTTGATTGTACGGAGCCGTTATCTCCAAGAGATGAAGCCTTTGTATGAATTAGGAGCTAACGAGGTCATTCCGGAAGAGTTTGAGACATCAGTGGAGATTTTCACCAGGGTTTTGGCTAAATATCTTATACCAAGAGATGAAATCGAAGGGTTGGTCGCTGAAATACGATCAGATGGTTACGAAATGTTTCGAAGTCTTTCCAAAGAGTCGTCATCTTTTTCCGATTTAAACCTTCAGCTTCCCGATGTTGAAATCAGTACGTTGAGGGTTGTTGAAAGATCACCGTTAGTTGGGAAAAGTTTAGCTGAAATTGAGCTGAGAAAGAAATATGGAGTTACGGTATTGGCAATACGTCGAAAATCACAAATATTATCCAATCCAAACGTAAACATGCCATTTTGTGCTAACGATGTGCTTTTTGTCCTTGGACCACCGGATAGGGTCGCCGAGGTCGCTGGTTTATCCCAAAATCCGGAAGAAGGGGATGCAAGTTAATGGATCCAACATTTCAGGCAGTGATTAGCACAATTTTTCGCCTTAAGCGGACATGTCCTAAATGTAAAAGAGACCAGGTTGTCCCTCCGAGAAAAAGACTGGAAAATGTGCGTTGTAAATTCTGCGGCGCAGATATACCACCACGCAAGTAGTTTATGGTGTCCAACAACCATGAGAGTTTAACGAATCAGGTCTGTTAAAATGCACCTAACAATGGGTTCAACTTGACTGCAAATAGTACAGCGGTTTTAGAAATACACTGCTTCGCATCAAAGCACTGGCTCTCCAAAGTTTGTCCCACAGTGTTGGCAGCAGGTTAACCCTGGCAGTAAACAGAATAAAAAGTTGATAAAGACATAATATCTATTATGCGAAAATATTAATTTACTAAAGAAATGTTATGTTTGTTCCTCTTCTATCATATCCTTGAATTTTCGTAGGCTTTTCTTTTCCCCTATTAACATAAGTGTTTGGCTACAATTTAGTTTTGTTTCCGGATCGGGATTAAAATCAATCTTATCATCTCCGTGAACAATTCCAGCAATCAGAAGTTGGAAATCTTCACGTATACGAGATAATTTTATTGGGACTTGTCCATATTTTCCCCCCGGTTCTAAATGATGTACTTCTTGAAATCCAACAGTGGACAGCGTAATGACTGTCATATACAAACTGTCTAAAAACGACCATGATTCACCCCCAACAACCTTAAATCCAATAGTTCCAACTAATACTGTAGTAATAAATAGATATATAACTACTCTTATTTTTGACACAGCGACAATTTCACTTTATTGATTTAAATCTTTTTGACAGAACAAATCTATTGAACAACATTTTAAGCATCAATGAAAACCTCCATCCCATCGTAAGCCAAGTCGACCATACCAGAATAGTATTTCGATACTGTTGAAAGGATGTCTATCTCTAATACTTCCGGATAAAAATGGGTCAGAATAAGTCGACCGCATTTCGTTTCTGTGGCGATTTTTCCGCATTCTGACGGTGTTAGATGTCCTGGTCGTTTTTGTTCATCGGGAAATGAACATTCCAACATCAATACATCGACATTTTTTGCACTCTGTACCAATTCTTCACAATAATCCGTATCTCCCGAATAAAATAGGCTATTTCCACTATTTTCTGTAAATCGATAAGTAACGCTATAATCCGTATGTTCTGTATGATTGCAAATAATTTCAAGTCCCTCGAGGTCAATTTCATCTCGAAATACTTCCTCGATTTCGATATTAAGTCCCACATCAGGTAAAACCCATTTACCATAAATATCCATAATTTGATTAAAATAAGTTTGAAATCCCTTAGGTGCAATAATTTTAAGGCTTTTCGGCATTTCCACACTGGGATCATGTTTATATGCAAACAATAATGGAATGAGGTCTATGATATGATCAGGATGTAAATGGGTATAACAAATCGTGTCAATATTTTTGTAATCCAGATGGTAGTCCGCTATTCGCCGCAAGGCACCTGATCCCCCATCGATGAGAATTGTGTGCTTTCCGGTTTGAAGGAAATATCCGCTATTCCCCCTGTTAGGGAATGGAATTAGTGTGCCGCTTCCGAGAATGGTAAGTTTCATCAATGCACGTCCAACAGGATTCATCTATACTTTCATCTACACTGGGCCACTAGGAATTAATCGTTACGATGGATATTTTCGATGAATATGCGCATTTTTATATTGATGTTTGCTTCACGAAGTGAAACGTAGAGAAGTACTACTTGCATTACTGCTAATCGCACCGTCATCTTTTTGTCTCTTTGTTTTGGAGCATCCTTGTAACTCATTGGTATAGCGTATGTTATAGCGGTTTACAAAAAGTCTAAACCTCTTATTTGCAATTTTTCGATTATCCATAACGTTCCAGACAAGAGAAAAGTCATACCGATTAACTATAATTTAATACAATCCAGGATATCATTTGTGATTTAAAATTGTGTTTATGAACTAAGATTAAGAAAATTCAAGGTTACTTTATTAGCATAAGACAGCAGAACATAAACGAATCACCCGACACTATCTCAGGTTTTTTATGTATACAGGTCTAATACAAGCCGGGGAGGGGACTTCACCTGTGTGTATGCAATATAATATTCAAAACTAATAACACTTAAAAAAATCTAAGAGGTAAAATCTGAATAGTAAAAACAATTTAGTTATTCTTATTTGGATAGCGATTATAAATGTATTACACAATAAATATTTATTAAAAAATATTTCATTTAACCAAATGTGTCTTATACAAGTCAAATAAAAAATAAAATGGAATATTTTCAATTTGGGTTATCTAATAAGAATAGAGATAGAAATCATTTGGAACAAAATGGATATATCAAAGCAGTTCGTGAAGGAGATCATGAAGCCAATAAAAATTTGGTCAATATGCTTGAACCAGTAGTTGCATCCACCATTCTGGGAATGTTAGGTCAATGTCCTGAAGTAGATGATGTAGGACAAGAGACATTCATTCGTTTGTATCAATAATTATAGGATAGGCAGGTTTGAGATAGAATAGATTTCATTAGTCGAAAGGTAGGTAATTATGAAAAAACAATTTATCATTTTAACAGGAATTATCAGTATTACTCTGCTTGGCTGCAATCAGATAAAATTAGAAAGCAAGTGGAT
>JADFPG010000164.1 GCA_022562455.1 Fidelibacterota bacterium
GCATCCTCCCCCTCATCATTTATTCGCCGAACCTCTGTCCCGTCAATATTTGCAGTGTAGACGTGGTGGACTGAATCATCCGGCAGAACTTTCGCATTACAGATTAAGCTTTTGCCATCAGGGGAAAAGTATGCCTCCGCAGCAATGGGTAGCCCGGGAACGGGAATGACAGGAAGTTCACTGTTTTCATCCTGGTCAGCGGAACGAACAGATATTATAGTTTCACCAATTTTGTATGTACATGGAAAAAGGAGAACAAATGAGCAAAGTGTTGAGATATTAAAAAAATATTCTTTCGTCCGCAGGAACGCTGTAACTAAATCTCTAATCACAACGGTCTCCTCTCCTCATGCTGACTGAAGTAGACGGCAATATCGTACACTTAGTCCAGCACCTTCTTTTCACCGGAAGTATTAATCTTGTCCCAATTATCGCTGGGTCTGTGATAATCTTCGTGATTTCCGGAGGAAGAAGAACAACATAGGTATGTCGTTCATGTAAAGCGGTACATGATCGATTGGACTGTATCCCTCAGAACTTAAGTTAAAGGTCAACTGCCGGAGACGATTGTACTCGTTCAAAACCGTTTCAAAATCAAGCGAGGTGCCATAAACATCAACTAAAATGCAGAAGAACCATAAATCTTAATTAAAAACAAGCCCTCCCAGATTAGATTTCTGTGAGGGCTTGTTTAGAGGCATTAGTTAAATATGTTTTAGCCCGGCGTTTCCGTTTCTGGTAACGGAAACGTTACAATAATGTCGCCACTCCGGTCAATAGGTAGTTCATCCGTTTTACCATAGTGCCGCATATCAATCAAACGATGTCCCTCCAGAAACAGGGAGTAGCGGTAATCTGAGCCACTGCTCCCGAATGAAGGATTGCGGCAACGAAAATGAGTATAGATGTAGTTTTCAGAGTTCTCATATTGATTTCTCATCTATCGTTGTCCTTTTAATAATTTGATTTGGACCGGAAGAAAACCGATGTGTGTCTATAACACCACACGATGTATTCAGCATTTTGCGACGGTAACAATTGAGAGTCAAGAAATATTTGATCTGTGTCACATTTTTTAAAATGTAATAATTTGGATAACTTTCTTTCAAAATATGCTCTTATTCTCCATAAGGACCTCCAAACACACCCATATCATTTCGTGACCCATCCCTATCTGTGAATTCATCACCGGGGTGACCAGCATCGACACAAGGAGAGTCGGGATGTAATTGAAAATCCTCATTATTAGAATCAATAAACAGAGGATTCGCAGAGATGTTTCCAAGTGTATCGGTTAAACTCGCTTCCTTAAAGCGACAATAGGCCACAATTGATTGTGAAGCACTTTCATGAATAAGTAAATCGAATAGGTCATGTTCGGATATGATATTATTCAGGAATTTCACGCTGCTGTTAACAACTGCCACCCCACCGGTGGAATCACCGACGATGGTATTGTTTATGATCTCTCCCGTGGCATAACTGATCATGATCCCCCCAACGGGATCTCCAATGTTTGAAAAAATGATGTTGTTATATAGTCTGGCATTCCCTGTAACAAACACGCCACCCCCTTCTCCGGGTGCAACATTTCCTACAATAAAATTATTACGCAATACAGCATTCCCACTCGCATAGACACCACCACCCGGTGTGTTGGCTCCCTCTCCTCCAGTACCACCTTCCAACCTAAAGCCCACTAAAATCCCATTATTGATGTTCACACACCTTTTGTTCTCTGAAGCCATTATTACCGTCACTTCATACCCCCCTATTGATTGAACTAACACCTGTTTACCCATTATCGATAGTGTACCTTTATAGACGCCGGGTGCTACTATTATTGAATCTCCATCATCAATGACAGGACTTACAAAAGCATTTTGGATAGCGTCATAATCTTCAGGAATGAACAGGGATGTCGTTTTTGGAATAATGGTTTCGTCCTCTGCCCATTTCATATTACCTTGAATATCTACAATACTGATACGATATCGATAATTTTCGTCATCAAATACAATATCATTATATGAGGTAAATAATGGGGTTTTGAGCGTCGCACGAACTGTCCAAGCCGTATCTCCTTCCATCCTCCGCTCGATTGTGTACTTTTCAAACTCCTCTACGGTTATTCCTGTCCAGCTTAACTGCACATAAGCTGAATCCACCAATCGCTCAATGTCATGGGTGAGTGTCAAGGTGAAAATTTCATCTTTATCCGTGGGCGTTGTATTAAAGGGCCACTCACAGGTACAAAGAAATAAAATGAGAATACTGATAAATTGCTTTCTTATGCTCACAGCTTTTTTTCTTGTTCCGATAATACTATTTTTATCGATAATAAACTTCTGTGGGCTTCATAATAATTGAAGGGACCAATAGAGTAATGGGCAAAGTCCACAAAGGTAACCTTGTTAGAAAAGAGATTTCGTACCGTGTAACTTAAGATAACATCGAATTTCCAAATTGTTTTTATTAGTGATACCGTGAGGTTCGTATTCCTCCGGCTACTATATTGTCTGATATCCGTTCCTGCTCGCTGTAACAGTTGAGGCCCCTCATAAATATAACTTATATTCAGATGAAAAATCCCCTTCCACCAATCCAGGGTAAAATGATTGACAGGATTTGGCTTGTTTGGAAAAACCTCTTTATTGCTAAGGCTTAGCAAAGTAATATTTCCACTGAATTCGGCTGATCCCTTAAATATCCTTAGTAGCTTAATCCGAGTGCCTATCTCAACTCCATTTAAAGATGCTATAGGAGTGTTATAGGGAATGGGTAAAAATCCACCAATAGTTCTATAGGCGATCTTGTCTATGTAATGATTGCGAAAGATGCTTGCATTCACTTCCCAGCGATTTATGGGGGCTACAGTAATATGATCCCATATTAACTTTCCACCAACCTCAGTGGTCGATGCATGTTCTACTAATAATGCGTCAGTTAACACGCCTTGGAACAATATCGCCTGTTCCTCCTCGCTCACGGTTTGCATAATCAATTCAGCCTGATTGTGTACCGTGAACCAAAGGAAATAGTCGTTTAAGGTAGGTAACCGTTTGTTCCAACCCTGGTTAAAGAAAAGACTATACTTAAAGATAGATGTGACACCTTCGACAAAAGCGCCTAATCGGAATGTTCTTATGTTTGTTTTTGACGTAATTTGATAGTTAGTCGCTTCCACTACTGTTAGAGAATCAAATTCAAGGATGTTCTGATTGTGACTGTACTTTGCCGTACTTTGACGAAGTCCCAACTCAAAACGAACCAATTCCATGGTAGAATCACCCGATTGCGCGGTATAACGAACAACCGAAGCCCACCCTTTATCTGCTGATCTCAGGATTCCATTGTCTCTCCAATTTCTATTTGAATCTCTCTCTTTTATGTAATTATCACCTGAATACGATTGATCTTCACTTTCCCACTGTAAGGTACCATCCCAGTAGTTCCAGTGGAATGTTTTAGCAATTTGCATTCTTGTTGTTTCATCAGTCAAATTGCGTTCAATATTATCAAAGAACGAATCTTGCCACTCCCAACGCCTGATACCATAATGAGCTTCCCATCCTTTACTACCCAAAATTGACCCGCGAAAACCAAATCTTGATACCTTTAATTCATCCTTTGACATGATACCACCGCTTTGAAACTTGACTGAATTACCCAATGAAAGATATCGAGCCGATAGCATTCCCGAGGATAAATCAAATGTAGAAACACCACTTTCGAATAAAGTTGTATAGAGTGTTCGACCGTCATATAAGCGCGACTTGCCTGAAAAACGTCCCCCAAAACCGAACGGTCCCAGCCTAAGGGTACCCATACCGGATAAGTCCTGATCTCGCTCATCCGTCAAACCGACACTACGATAAATATTTATCTCATTACTAAGCGGTAACTTCGAAGATAAATGGATAACCCCGCCAAAATTCCCGGGGCCAAAGAGAACGGAATTACCCCCTTTTATTATCTCTACGCTGGAGAGTTCCGTGATGTCGATAGCGGAGAGGTCTGCAATACCATCCAGAGCCCGATTGATTTTGATTCCATCAAGATATACTGAAACCTCATTGGCGTTGCTGCCCCTTACGCTGGCAGTTTGACGACCTGATGGAGTTGTGGAAATAACAACACTACTCATTTCCTGCAATACTTCACTAATATCACGGATACCCCGAAACTCGACTTTTTTCAATAAGACAAGTTCCCCGCTGCTCGACACTTCACGTTCTATCTGTTTGCGTTCCCCGGTAATGATGACTTCTTCTCCTTTTAGTACTTCCGGCACCAGACCTACCCACACTTCTCCGGGTTTTAAAACAATGATTTCTTGTTTACCATACCCAATATGCAAAATACGTATTTTTACAGGAAAGTCGCCGGACCAATCCAAGGAGAAATTACCCTGATCATCACTCGTGGTGCCGACGTCAGAATCCGGGATGATTATATTCGCTCCAATGATAGGCTCTTCGGTTCTGATATCAACAACCTTACCCTTTATTGGTGTAGCTGCTGTCCACACCGGCAGACATAGAATAAAAATAAACATAATAGATCTGGGAATGGGGGGTAACAAAGTCATAAATCAATTTACTATTCTGCCACGGTTCTTCAAAAAAACTTATTATCTGAAGACTTCTATAGAAAAGAGGGATAGAATCTTTTAAAGCAGGCTACTCAATGTTTCCATCTCATCAAGATATTTTACAATACAAACTGTATTTCAAAATGAGGTTGCGAAAACAATCAGCGCAATAAAACCATCTTACGGGTTTGATAGAAGCGTTCGCCACTTTCAATTGCCCTGGCATCTAAACGGTAAAAGTACATCCCTGAAGGAACCGGTTGACCGGAAGCGTTGGCACCATCCCAAACTCTTTCTTTAAACCCAGCATTAACAAAACCGTTTATGAGTGTGGTTACCTCGCGACCCATAATGTCAAAAACAGTAATCTCCACATAGCTGAACTCTGGTAATGCATAATGAATGGTGGTAGCAGCGTTAAAGGGATTAGGGAAGGCCCCATGCAAAACAAAAGTCTCCGGCACAACTTCCGAATTAGGATTTTCAGCAATCTGCTTAAATACCAGACCACTATGACGTACAACTACCGGTCCGGCGTAATCGGACTCGTTAGCAGCGATGTTGTAGGCGAACAGTTTGTAATGGGCATACTTATCGTTCCTGAATTCATTGGATTTAAGCACCTCCTCATCAATATAATTGGTAGCAGACTTTGACAGATTGGCAATGGTAATCCAGGGACCCCAGTCTAGGCTGCGTCTTAATTTGTATCCGGCACGATCGATCTCCGTGTTGGCGTTCCATGTCAATACTGGGTGATTGTTTTCATCCGAATCGCCGGTAAGGCTGGTGGGGTTAGTTGGCTGAAAAGGGGCGGTGTTGGGGGAACCTTCGGTCCAATACGCACAATCTTCAAACATACCCCATATAGTTAATGTATCACCCTCGGATATCTCTTCCCAACCCATGGTTGCACCTGTTGGGCAACTGCCATACCATTTCCACCACAATCCGATCTACCGACAAAAAGTTGGCGATCACTTTCCAAA
>JADFPG010000045.1 GCA_022562455.1 Fidelibacterota bacterium
AGGATAATTAGGGCAACAAATAGCCAGACATCTATTCCTCCTGCATCACTGAGAAGTTCAGATGAAATTCACAGAAACATAGAAGACTTCCTAAAATTCAATGGCTATTACTACGATAGAAAGAAAAATCGTTATAAGAATCAAGGCATGCCGATAGCCAAGATAATTAGCATCCCATATATGGCACAAGCAATGATGGCTACTACTTTATTAAAACCAGATAGCGCACGAGCTAGGCCATCAACGCTAATAAATTCCGACACAGAGTATCAAAAAATATTTAGTTTAGACCTCCCCATAGACATTTATCTGAAAGTTATTCAAATAATGAAGACTGTTGAGGTTTATCTAAAACCAGAAAACTGTGGTTCTGAGTTGGAGAGGAAAACAATAACTAATATTAAGTACTATGTGGCAATGATGGTTAGCATTGGCTTGATTGAAAGCAAAGATGATATTTCAGCCAAGCTTTCAGTGCTGCCAGTTATCACTATAGCCCCTGGGCTACTTGCCGAATCCATGAACACCGTACTTTCAAAATTTAATGAATTGGGGGCGACAGATCAGGTTGCAAAAGGCTCCGAACTAGTTAGAAGTCTATTGAGCTAACATAAAAATCCAGCCGACGCAAAAAACGCGCGGCTGATTTTAGCGTTATTTTTTGACAAACTAAACATCAAAAATTAATAGGAGGTTCAAAAATGAATTGGATTGAACGTATTTCCGTAGATCCCCAAGTTTGCCACGGAAAGGCATGCATAAAGGGTACAAGAGTAATGGTTTCGGTAATCTTGGATAACTTGGCTGATGGAGAAAGCTATGAAAACATACTGAAAAGCTATCCATCATTAAAGCTGGAGGACATAAAAGCGGCCATCTCCTATGCCGCTGATTTGGCAAGGGAACGGTTTGTCGCCATTCCGGCATGAAAAAAGCATTGAATTTCAAAATTGATGAAAATCTTCCCATTGAAATCGTTGATTCTCTTAGGCGGGCCAATTACGATGCTCTTACTGTTGAAGAGCAAGGATTAAAGGGGACTCCTGATTACAATATTGCGGAAGTATGTAAAAAAGAGGGACGAATTATTGTTACGCTTGATATCGATTTTTCGGATGTTCGAACATATCCCCCCGATGAGTATCCTGGAATAATAGTCCTTCGTGTAAAAAGACAAAGTAGACGGCACATCATTAACATTTTTAACCGAACTATTCCTTTTTTCAACACCGAGCCTATTAAACACTGTTTATGGATTGTTGAAGAAAACAGATTGCGGATTAGGGGTGAAGAAGGAATATAATTACATTATCAAAACGTAAAAAGGAAAAAACATAACCAACCGTTCCACCAGACCGTGCCCGTTGTCTGGTTTCAAAACTCTTTTGGGCTTCCATTCAAAAGTTTTATTCACAACGGTCGCTTTCCGGGGCACGGCTGGTGAACTTGTACGTTAGATTCTCTTGCATTTGATAAATTCACGCTATATTTTTTAAAATAAGCATATTATGTTGAACGTACGTGAAATTCCCCCAGTCAATACTATTTTGGATAATATGGATTTATCATCTATCAATCTACCCAGGGCTTACGTGATGACGGTCATTAGAAATGAGTTGGCATCCATACGTATGGAAATACAGAATGGTCAAGTGATTAAAAATTCTGAGGAGATTTTTAGTCGTATTATGACATCTATCGAAAAGGTGAATAAACTTGGATTAAAGAGGGTTATTAATGCAACGGGCATTGTTCTGCATACGGGTTTAGGTCGAGCGCCTCTTTCACCGTCAGTTTTAAAGAAAACGGTTTCTCAAATGGAAGGTTATACCTCACTTGAACTGGATCTTACTACGGGAAAGCGAGGGGATCGGACAAAATATATTTCATCATTGCTGAATTCCATAACTGGCGCTGAAGCATCTCTGGTTGTAAATAACAATGCGGCTGCGGTTCTGTTGGCGATAAACACGCTGGCTGATAACAAGGAGATCATTATCTCCCGAGGACAACTTGTGGAAATTGGCGGATCGTTTAGAATTCCTGATGTTATTGCGAAAAGTGGCGCCAAAATGATGGAGGTTGGAACCACAAATCGAACTCATTTCAAAGATTATGAAAGTATCATATCGGACGAAACAGGCGCTATTTTAATTGTCCATACAAGTAATTACCGTGTGGAGGGATTCACAAGCGAGGTGGGAATTAAAGAGCTTTCTGAATTATGTAAGAAAAAAAGGATTCCCCTGATAGTTGACCTGGGAAGTGGTGCGTTATTTGATCTATCAACTGTGGATATTCCCAAGGAACCTGTAGTTCGTGATGTATTAAAATCAGGAGCCAGCCTGGTTACGTTTTCCGGCGATAAACTTTTGGGGGGACCCCAGGCAGGTCTGATTTGCGGAAAAAAAAGAATACTATCTCAAATTTTCAAAAATCCGCTCTATCGTGCATTGCGGTGTGATAAAGTCATAATTTCACTTCTTGAGAATACACTAAAAACCTACAAAAAAATCCCTCCGGAAAGTGAAAATATGACCTATTTCCTGTTACTTGCTACACGGAAATCATTACTGGTGAGGGGAGAATCGATTCTTTCATCACTGGAGAGTGCCTCTGTGAAAAAACTGGAATTATCCATTGTGCCGTCATTGGTGGAAGCTGGAAGCGGATCTCTTCCCACAGAAAAGATTGAGAGTGCCGCTCTGCGATTCGGATGTAAGACGATGAAACCGACAGTACTGGCTCAAAAATTTCGTGAGTGGGAGATTCCAATCATAGGGTACATTACAGGAAACAGGTTTTACATTGATTTAAAAGCTGTGTTGCCGGAAGAAGATACAATTCTGAGGAAAGCGATTGATGGAATTGGGTCGGAGATTGGGAAATAAAATTTATTGGCTCTTTCTAAATATTGACTGATCCGTCAGCGTTCGACTGAGCTCACGCCGAAGTCTGACGGATGGTTTGTCCAGGTTAAGAGGAAATTAGTCAGTTCTTAAAAAGGTGCGTAATTCCTCAGTTATTGGTAGGCGCGTAAAGAACCAAGATCCCTGTCTGCCGACAGTCAGGCAAATCCCAAGAACCAAGATTATATGAATCGTCGATAAATAAAAAAAGTTTGGTTCCCCGCCTGACTGACATTAGTCGGGCAGGTTGGCTCTTGGTTTTTGGGTCTTTTTCAACCATACTTACTACCCATGACTGAGGCATTACAGAGGTGCTGTCAATATGCTTGCATTCGCTATTTATCCACATTATATTTATTTGGAACTAAGGAAACAGGAGGAAATATATGGCTACAATTACTGTAAGAAATTTATCTGAGAAAGTCGTAAAAGCCCTGAAAGAGCGGGCAAAACGCAATAATCATTCTATGGAGCAGGAAGTGCGAGAGATTCTCGAGGCTCAAGCGGTGGATCGAGCGGAGATTCTTCGCCGGATTGAGGAGGAAATCTGGCCTAAAATTCGAAGACCCATCAGTAAGGAAGAAGTAGATAAGTGGATCGAAAATACCTGGAAACATGAGTTGTGAGTCTGGTAATCGATACTAATATTCTTTTTTATTTTATTGCTAAAGTGGAGCCGTTTTTTAAACATAGCCACGCCATTCTTGAAGCAGAAGTCGAATTTGTGGCACCGGATATTTGGCGCCCCGAATTCTTAAATGCCTTATGGGTTGCAAGTCGTTTGGGAGCGATGGATGAAAACGAGTTAATTAATTATTTACCTTTAGCAGCAAATATAATTGATCGAACTGTTCCTGCAGATAGAATTTGGACAGATGCTCTTCAACTTGCCGTAAAGACAGGACATCCTCCTTATGATACACTTTTTGTCGCCCTGGCTCAAAAAGAAAAAACGTTGCTTGTGACCTTTGATAAAAAAATTTTAGAACTATTTCCAGGTATAGCCAAAAGACCTGATGAGATTCTAAGGAAATAATCTACTATAGCACAAATGTTTAGGTAACAGATGACACAAGTTGTTATTGGAACAGCAGGACATATTGATCACGGGAAAACGACCCTCGTGAAAGCCTTGACGGGAACGGACACAGACAGGCTTCGGGAAGAAAAGGAACGAGGGATGACCATTGACCTCGGATTTGCATTTCTTACAGAAAATATTACTATTATTGACGTACCCGGACACGAAAAGTTTATCCGTAATATGGTAGCAGGTGTAAGTACGGTTCAAATTGCACTGGTCACTATTGCAGCAGATGATGGCATTATGCCTCAAACCCGGGAACACATCGATATTTTGAATCTGCTTGGGTGTAAATTAGGATGTATTGCTCTAACCAAAATTGATTTGATTCGAGACCCCGAATGGATTGAATTGATAGAGTCTGATATTAAAGACTATGCAAAAGGGACATTTCTCGAAAAGGCGCCTTTGGTCAAAGTGTCGGGTGAGACAGGGGAAGGGATTGAAGAATTAAAATCTACGTTGATTAATCTTGCCAATGAAGCAGGAGAAATGGATGATAGGGGTTTTTTCCGTCTATATGTCGACAGAGCGTTTACTATGAAGGGATTTGGAACCGTTGCAACCGGGACAGTTGTAAGTGGGTCATTAAGAATAGGGAACAGAGTGGAGGTAATTCCGGGTGGAAAAGTTGTAAAAGTAAGAGGGTTACAATCACATGGAATTAATGTTGAGAAAGTACGAATAGGTGACAGAGCTGCAGTGAATTTAGCCGGTCTGGAGAAACGGTTATTAAAACGGGGAAGCCAGTTATCTGAACCTGGATATCTGACACCCGTTACTAGATTAGGTACTGAGATATTTTTACTCCCTGCCACAAAAAAGACAATTAAAAACGAGCAGAGAGTCAGAATACATGTGGGAACAGAGGAAGTAATGGGGCGAGTATATTTGACATCTGAAACAAGGAGAAAGAAACTTATTCCCGGACAAAGATCTACGGCGTTAATTCGCTTGGAAAAGAAAGTTGCTGCAGCCGTAAATGACCCAATCATCATCAGGTTTTACTCTCCCTCCGAAACCATAGGCGGAGGGAAAATCTTGGATATTCAACCTCCAAAACATTGGGCAGAATGTCAAAAGTGGTTGAGTTCATTGAACAACCTGGATGAAAAAGCCATCAGAGAAAAATATATTAATTCGAGTTTAAACTATCCCAAACGTGTATCAGAATGGAGCAAACGGTGGCAAATTTCACCGGATAAAATTAGTCTGTTTCTGGATGAATTGGATGTCACCTACTTGGGACCACCCTCAGATCCTTTGGTTACCTTTCAATCGTCTTTGAGTAATCAAATTAATGAGTACATTAACAGAGTCAATCGTTTTCATGACAAAAAACCGTGGTCCAAAGGGATAGGTTTAGATGACCTCCGACAACAATTGGATTTTAGTGAAGATTTATTCTCCTACATCACGCAAAGATTAGAATCGGAAAAGGAAATAACTATTTCCGATGGGATTGTGAGGAGATTTGGTTTTAAGATCGAGTTGAAAGGAGAACGGAAAATATTGGCGGAAAAAGTAATGAGAATGTTTAAAGATTCTGAGTTTATTCCTTTATCATCACTCGAACTTGGTTCAATACTCAGTATTCCGGAAAAGGGAATATTGGAAATTGTTCATATTCTCAAGAATGAGGATAAAATTGTCGAAGTTAATCGGGCATTATGGTTAGATGCTAAAAACTTTGAGCTCCTTAGGCAAAAAGTAAAACAATTTTTTAAAACCCAATCATCAATGACGGTAAATGATTTTAAGGAGTTGACAAAAACAACCCGCAAACACGCAATTCCAATGTTAGAATTTTTGGATGAACAACAAATAACACGTAGAGAAGGGAATATACGAGTTACCGGCTAATGGCTAACCAAAAGAAAAAACGCGTTGTTCGGAAAGGTGAAACACCCTTGATGCGGCAATACGGCGAGATAAAGGCTCAATATCCTGACTCGTTGGTATTATTCAGGATGGGGGATTTTTATGAAACTTTTGAGGAAGATGCGAAAATAGCCTCTAAAATTCTTGGCATTGCACTTACCAAAAGAGCCAACGGGGCTGCAGCAGATATACCCCTGGCAGGATTTCCATATCACGCTTTAGAATCGTATTTATACAAACTTATCAGGTCGGGACTTCGAGTGGCTATCTGCGAACAGGTAGAAGATCCTAAGCTTGCCAAAGGATTGGTTAAGAGAGAAGTGGTGGAAGTAGTCACTCCCGGAACCGCCATTTCAGACAATTACCTGGATCAGAAGTCGAACAATTTTTTAAGCGCTATTTTTCAAAGTAAATCCCAAATTGGGTTTGCCTTTTTGGATCATTCCACAGGTGAGTTTTACGTGGGAGAGTGTCCAAAAGAAAATTTGAAAGAAATCCTTATCAAGTTTGCACCAAAAGAAATGATCGTGGTTGAAGGTTTGGAATTTGAGAATGCGGATTGGTATAAAAAACTTCGGCCCTTTATTACTGAGATGGATGAATGGGCATTTGATTATGATACCTCTCTTCAGTCACTTTTGGAACATTTTGGAACGACCACCCTCAAAGGTTTTGGATGCGATGGAATGATAGAAGGTATTTCTGCTGCAGGCGTAATCCTTCGGTATGTTCAGCATAATATTCACGGAAGTCTGGATCACGTGACCAAGTTGACATCCATTAAAGATGATGAAGTGATGGGGCTGGATGAATTTACCATCAGAAATTTGGAAATTTTTAAGTCTCTAATGACCCAGGGCACCCACGGTACTCTCATTGATATATTGGATAAAACCATCACTTCAGGTGGTGGACGTCTTCTGCGGTACCGATTGAAACGACCTCTCACGAATCGATCTCAGATTGAAAATCGTATTAATTGCGTGGAAGGTTTTGTGAATGATAATGAGCTGAGAATGACCGTTATAAGACGATTGGGTGGTTGCACGGATCTGGAGAGGATCGTTGCAAAACTGAGCCAAGGGAAAGCTACTCCAAGAGATGTCTGGAGCCTGAAACAAACCCTTGAACTTATTCCTACTTTTATGGGATTGTTGGAAAATTCGGAGAGTCATCCTCTTAAGGAACTTGCACATAGGTTCAAAGATACTTCAGAATTGGTGGGATTTATTGAGCAAATAATTACAGATTCACCGCCAATATCTCTTGCAAATGGTGGCGTTATTTGTGATGGTGTTGATAATGAATTAGATGAACTTAGAGTTATTGCAAGTGGCGGAAAAGACTGGATAGCTTCCCTGAAAAAAAGTGAACGTGAAAAGACAGGTATCTCTTCTCTGAAGATTGGATACAATAAAGTGTTCGGATATTATCTCGAAGTAACAAAAACCCACTTAGATAAAGTACCCGATACCTATATCAGAAAACAGACATTAGTGAATGCGGAAAGATACGTCACTCCGGAATTAAAAGAATACGAAGAAAAAATACTAAATGCTGAAGAGAAAATAATTGAAATCGAGACACGAATCTTTGAGGAATTGCGGAAATCTGTATTAAAAGAAGCGGGAAAGATACAAGACAATGCAAAAATTTTTAATCAAATAGACCTTTACTCTACTCTCGCAGAGGTGGCTAAAACGCATAATTACTGCAAACCGAGTTTTGTTGAAAAACCGTCTATTAGTCTAATAGAATCAAGACATCCTGTAGTTGAAACTATACTTTCGGCAGGAGAATCATTTATTCCTAACGACTTGAGAATGTCCAGTGATGGTGACCAGATTTTGCTAATCACGGGGCCCAACATGGCAGGAAAATCGACATATCTCCGTCAGGTGGGTCTTATAGTTGTCATGGCTCAGATGGGTAGTTATGTACCGGCTTCTGAAGCCAGAGTCGGGATAGTGGACAGGTTGTTCACAAGAGTAGGAGCGAGTGATAATCTGGCGGGCGGTGAATCTACTTTCCTTGTAGAAATGATTGAAGCTGCTAATATTTTGAATAATGCCACTCAACGGAGTCTTGTACTATTCGATGAAATAGGTCGAGGAACAGCTACCTATGATGGATTATCTCTTGCATGGGCAATCACTGAATATCTTCATTATACTCCAAGCGCACAGGCACGAACATTATTTGCCACTCATTACCATGAGTTGACGGAGTTGGAAGATCTATTTGAAAGGGTAAAAAATTACAATGTGGCTGTCAAGGAATTTGGTGACAGAATTGTTTTTTTACGGAAAATTGTACCGGGTCCCTGTGATAAAAGTTATGGAATACATGTGGCAAAAATGGCGGGTCTTCCCAAAAGTGTCATCTCCAGAGCCACTGAAATTCTCTCACGGTTGGTACATCATGAATTACCTGAGGAAGCGGGAACAGATTCAGTTCAAAGTTCGTCTAAACAATTAAGTATTTTTGAGGAACAGGAAACCCAGTTAAGACACGAGCTATCGGAATTAGATATAAATAATATTACACCATTAGAAGCATTAAAGAAACTTGATGAGTTAAAATCGGAATTTGGCTTATAAAAATTGTGAAAAATAAATTAACTCTCATAATTCTATTGTTTGCATGTATCATGAACCCGCTTGTTGGAGAATCAATATGGGTTAAGTACGGGAATCAGCTTTTCCAAGGCTCAGGAGATGCGGCTTCCATTTCTCTCGGGGAATCCAATATTGCTGCGGTAAGTGGACCTCTTTCTCTCCTTCTGAATCCCGCCCGATTGTACTTTGAACAGGAGAGATATCTTTCTTTCTCTCATCAGGAGCGGTTTTCAGGACTGGTCAGCTATGATGTAATTGGATTTCATTTAAAAGATAACCTCAAGTATAAACGGGCATTTGTACTCATAAGAGAAGGGGTTCAAGGTATTCCTAATACTACCCGAGCCCTCTTGTTTGACACAGGTTCCTTGGATGACGAAAATGAACGTATCGATGCTTCGAAAATCACCTACTTTAATCAAGTTCAATGGGGAGGAATATTTGGATTGGCTACTATGTGGGGGGATTGGATTGTAGGGGGTAATGTAAAAGGCATCATTCACCAATTAGGGAGTTACACCGGTTATGGTGTGGGGTTTGATTTTGGGTTGTATCGTGTTTTTCGTTTTTCAAACACATTTGCTATCACAATTAGGGATGTCACATCTTCATGGATTATTTGGGAGTCAGGTACGGTAGAAAGAATAGCTCCCGAAATTGTATTGGGTGATGTACAATCGTTAAAAATCAATTCTCTTAACCTCGAAGTGAAATTATTAGCGGCGACACTATTGAGTTTTTCCGGACGAACTAACACAGACGATTTTTTTATTGGAAATATGGGTGGGAATTTCCGGTTTGGGTTAGATATCATGTATAAAACCCGTTTCCATCTGAGATTAGGGCGAAATCCGATTTCAAATTATACATCCGGTCTTGGTTTTCTTTTACCTTTTGGGTCAATCGATTATGCTTTCATGCCTTCCCCTCTCGGTTCTATTTTAGGGAACAGCCATTACTTAACTTTGAATGTGAAGCTACGATTTCTAAGTTCACTACTGGAATCGGTCAAACGATAAATGTGGATAACTTGATTGTATCTGTCCGCCCTCATTCTTGGGGAGCAGACGGGCAGGCATATTTCTAATTTCCAATAACTTGTTAATTATTGCAGGGTTATACTTTTTTTTCTTGTACGATTACAATAACTTGATTAAATTTATAGGCTAAAAATTTAAGGAAATTTATGATCAGAAGTATGACAGGATTTGGAACGGGATATAAAAGCACGGAAGGTGTGTCTCTTGCCGTTGAAATAAGTTCTTTAAACAGTCGTTTTTTGGATATAAGAATCAAATTACCCTTCAACTCTAATTCTCTGGAGAGGGTGATTAAGCAGCGAGTTAAAGAAAAATGTCAACGGGGAAAAATTTCTGTCACTGTTTCTTTTGAGTATGATATGAATTCCGGTAATAACTCCAATATATTTGACCGGAAGAAATTTGAAGCGTATACATTAATACTTTCAACTTTAGAAAAAGATTATGATCAAAAAATTAATTTGGCGGATGTAATTGATTTAAAAGAATTCATACTTTTGGATAGTCCTGAGGAAATTGATCCGGAATTTGTTATGCAAGTGTTTGATAAAGCCTTGATGGATTTTATTGTAATGACCGAACAGGAAGGAGAAATGTTGAAAAACGATATATCGCAGAGGTTGGATAAGCTTACGGATATTCTTTCTCCTTTGGAACAGGTATGCCAGGATTCCAAACCTGAGATTTTCAAAGAATATCGGACAAAGATTAAGGAATTATTGAATAATATTGCTATCGATGACAGTAGGATTCTTCAGGAAACAGCAATTTTGGCTGAAAAGGCTGATGTTTCAGAAGAGTGTGTGCGAATGAGAAGTCATCTCAAACAGTTTAACGGGCTTTTATCAGAAAATAAACCGGTGGGGAAGAGGCTGAACTTTTTACTTCAGGAGATGTACCGCGAAGTGAATACTATCGGTTCAAAAAACAATAAGCTTAAGATAATCCGGATGGTCATTGACATGAAAGATGAAATAGAAAAAATTAAAGAACAGGTTCAAAATATTTTATGAAAAGGAATCTGATTATTATTTCAGCCCCATCCGGAACAGGAAAGTCCACGATCTGTCGTGAGATTCAACACAGACGTCCGGATTGGGAATTTTCTGTATCGTGTACCACTCGTCCAAAGCGTTCTTATGAAAAAGACGGATTTGATTATTTGTTTTTAACTGAAGAAGAATTCCAAAAAAAAATCGATAATGGGGAACTGTTTGAATATGAAGAAGTTCATGGATATCTGTATGGTACACCCAATAATTCCATCGAGAATGCTATTATCAATGGAGATATGCTTCTATTAGAAGTCGACGTAAAGGGTGGACTTGCTTTTCAAAATTCTTTTAAAGAGAATACATTAACAATTTTTATTAAACCACCTAATAGAGAGGAATTGGTTAAACGGTTATTACATCGTGGATCCGATTCGGATGATCAAATTGAAAAACGACTGGAAAGGATGGATTTGGAACTTTCTTATGAAGACCAATATGATTATACCGTTATCAACAATACATTGAAAGAGACTGTTAATCAGATCATCCACATAGTTGAAAATCAGAAGGAGGAATTACAACATGTCAATTAAGACAATCCCTATTCGGGATATAGAGAAACAAACAGAGGATATATTCGAGGCGACTGCTGTTATTGCTGAGAGAGCTCGTCAGATTATAGCGGATAGAAATATTAAAATGGAAATTTCTGAAATGGAGCTCGAGCCCGGATTATTGGAGGAGATAGTGGAACCTGTTGAGGACTATGTAGAAGAGAAAAAACCGATTACTGTAGCGTTAAGGGAATTTCTTGATGGCGAACTCGAGTGGAAATATAGCCGTGAAGAGGAAGAAGAAAAATCTGAATAATGTCAATTGAGACCCCTATTTCAGGGATGGTCAAACGTTATCTGACTCAGGTGAAAGAAATGTATGGGGACAATCTTTTCTTCGAAGATACAGGCATTTCATTTGCAATACAATCTTCATTTAACACTTCACTTACGGAATTTGAGAAAGCTATTAACAAATGTCAGAAATGTCCCCTGGGTGAAACACGGAACAAGTTTGTCTTTGGAGTAGGTGATCCTTCAGCTAAATTAGTATTCATAGGCGAAGCGCCCGGGAGGGATGAAGACCGTCTGGGTGAACCCTTTGTAGGTCGAGCTGGGAAGTTGCTTGATAAAATACTCAGCGCTATTAATATGACACGAGAAGAAGTCTATATTTGCAATATTCTAAAATGCCGTCCTCCGGATAATCGAACCCCGCAGTGTGAGGAAATTGAAACCTGTTTACCTTATCTTGAAACCCAATTGAAAATCATTAATCCGAAATTAATTGTAGCTTTGGGAGCAACGGCTGCTCACACGCTTTTATCCATAAAGACCTCACTCGGCAGTCTTCGGTCAAAGATATGGAAATGGCGGGATATTGATTTAATTGTAACATATCATCCTGCAGCGCTACTGAGAAATCCGAATTTTAAGCGACCCGCATGGGAGGATTTTCAATGGATTCAATCCATCATCTCTAGGAATTGATTATGGCGAACGATAAGGAACCTGTACTTGATTTAAAAGCGCCCCCACAATCAATTGAAGCTGAACAGGCAGTGTTGGGGGCAATGTTATCTTCTAAAGAAGCTGTCAGTCGCGCTATGGAAATAGTCTCTTCGGAGGCTTTTTATAAAGAAGGACATGTTAAGATTTTCAGGTCAATGGTAGAACTTTTTAATTCCGGAGACCCCATAGATGCAATTTCACTCCACAATATCTTAAAGAAGAAAAAACAGCTGGACGCTTGTGGTGGAGCTTATTATATAACAGGACTTGTCGATAGTGTTCCCACCTCGGCAAATGTGGATCATTACGCAAGAATTGTGCTTGAAAAATGGAGTCTCCGAAGATTAATAGAGGTCTCGGCTGAACTATCTAAAAGTGCATTTGATGATCAACAAGAGATTGATGTTATTCTCGACAATGCTGAGCAGAAGATATTCAGTATTGCCGAGGGCAGATTAAAAGGTGGGTTTCTTCAGATTAAACCGATTCTTGAGGAAACTTTTGAGGAGTTGGATAGGATTCATCAGCGTCCGGGTACGGTTACAGGTGTTCCCTCCGGCTTAATAGAATTGGACAATATTACTTCTGGCTTTCAGAAGGGCGATTTGGTAATCATAGCCGGAAGACCCGCAATGGGCAAAACAGCCTTGATTCTGAATATTGCTCGTAATGCAGCAATTGACTATAAAGTACCTGTGGGAATTTTCAGTCTGGAAATGGCAAACAGCCAACTGGCAATGAGGCTTCTCTGTGCAGAAAGTAGAGTAGATAGCCATAAAGTCAGAACAGGTAAACTTCCCAAAGACCAATGGAAGAACCTATCCATGTCTGTAGGTATCCTTGCGGATGCTCCCATTTATCTGGATGATAGTCCGACCATGACAGTTACCGAACTACGGGCAAAAGCCCGGAGACTTAAAGCTGAAAGAGATGTTCAAATGATTGTTGTGGATTATCTACAACTTATGCATGGTCCAAGAACAGCGGAAAGCAGGCAGCAGGAGATTTCTCAGATTTCCAGATCCTTAAAAGCTTTAGCAAAGGAATTAAATCTTCCTGTGGTAGCTGTTTCCCAGTTGTCGAGAGCGGTAGAATCTAGAAGTGGAAACCGTCCTCAACTCTCAGATCTGCGAGAAAGCGGTGCTATCGAACAGGACGCAGATCTTGTCATATTTGTCTATCGAAAAGTTATATACTCACATGATCCTGAAGACGAGGGAAAAGCTGAGATTATTATTGCTAAACAAAGAAATGGGCCCACTGGATTAAAATTTTTTACATTTATCGATAAGTATGCTAAGTTTGAAAATATCTCACCTTACGAACAGGCCGAGATAGAAGTGCCGTTTTAATGAGAGTCCCCTCTATTGCGAGTTTAATTCCCACTGTTACGGGAGCCTATCCAAAAGATTTAATCGAATTGGTCGACATTATATCTAATGGTAATTCGGCTGAGAGGGAGGAAATTAGGGATAAAATCTGGTTTGCTTATCAATTCAGTAAGGAACACCATCAGGACCAAAAGAGACGCTCGGGTCGACCCTATTTTGAGCATGCGTACGCAGTTGCGCACTCTTTAGCGGAATGGAACATGGATGTATCTACTGTCATTGGTGGAATACTCCACGATACTGTTGAGGACACCCAAGCTACCTATAAGGAAATACAGGAATTATTTGGTGATGAAGTTGCAAATTTAGTTGAAGGAGTTACAAAACTTGGTGAACTAAAATTTCAAAGCAGAGAAGAAAAACAAGCAGAAAACCTGATGAAAATGTTATTGTCCATGACAAAGGATATTCGGGTTATTATCATTAAATTTGCAGATCGAATTCATAATATGGGTACGATTGAGCACCTGCCTCTTATAAAACAACGGAGGATAGCAATAGAAACAAGAGATGTATATTCTCCACTTGCTCATAGGCTTGGAATGTTTGCTATAAAAAGTCAGTTAGACGATTTTGTTTTAAAAACTTTAGAACCTGTGGCATATAAAGAAATTGATAAAAGACTTAAAGCCACAAAAGGATATCGCCGAAAATTTATAAAGGAGATCATCAAATCTATTAATGCAGAATTAGTTAAAAATGGAGTTGATGCCGACATTATATGGCGGTTGAAGTCTTATTATTCTATACATGGTAAAATTAAAAAACGTGAAAAACCACTTGAAGAAATATATGATATTCTTGCAATTCGAATTATCGTTGAGGATGTTAGTCAATGCTATATTGTTTTGGGTGTTGTTCATCACTTTTATGCCCCGGTGCAGGAAAGATTTAAAGATTTCATTGCTACCCCCAAAAGGAATGGCTACCAATCTCTCCATACGACCGTGGTAGGTCCTTCGGGGAAAATGGTTGAGATTCAAATACGTACGAAAGGTATGGATGAGACGGCGGAAATTGGCGTGGCTGCTCACTGGAAATATAAAGAGGGGAACAAATCCGGTGGAGAATTGGATCGGCACGTAAAATGGCTGCGAGATTTGGTCTCAATTCTCAGGGATGAATCAGCGGATCCAAAAGAGTTCATGAACTTGTTACAGATTGACCTGTACCAAGACGAAGTTTTTGTTTTTACTCCCGCCGGTGATTTGACCCAACTACCCATGGATGCTACTCCGATTGACTTTGCCTATGCTGTACACACAGAAGTTGGCGACCATTGTCTCAGTGCAAAAGTAGATGGAAGAATTATCCCATTAAATACAAAACTGCAAAGCGGTTGTACCGTTGAAATCATCACTTCCGATAGTCAATCACCCAATTATGCCTGGTTAAAATTTGTAAGAACATCGAAGGCAAGAAATTCCATTCGTAAATGGCAGCGCCTTATCGAAAAAGAACAAAGTATGAGGTTGGGGCAGGAAATACTTGAAAAAACATTACGGAAAATGAAACTTGCCTCGTCAATTAAAAGGATAAAAAATTCTGCTAAGGAGTTAGGTTTTATGGGTGAGGAAAATTTGATGGTTGCAATAGGTACCGGTCAGATTACCATCAGGGATATTGTTAAAAAAATTCTTCCGGAAACCGTAATTAAAGATGAGGTGGAACTTAAGAAAAAATCCATATCTTTTCTGGAGAAAGCCAGGAGAGCCGCAAGGGGGATACGGGTACACGGGATTAACAATATTATGATGAATTTTAGTAAATGTTGTAACCCTATACCGGGTGATGAAATTATCGGTTTTGTCACTCGTGGGAAAGGAATAACTGTTCATCGAGTGGATTGTGACAATTTACCTATAGCCAATGAGGATTCTGACCGCTATCTCGACGTCGAATGGGATGTGGGTCGAAAAGAAGAATTTCTTGCTCGCATCAAAGTAGTTGCGCAGGATAGAAAAGGATATCTCAAGGATCTAACGGAAACGATATCAAGCATGAATATCAATATTACAAGCGTAGATATTAAAGTGGATGAGGGATTAGCTACCTGCTTTTTAGTGACATCTGTTCCACATTTACGTAAATTAAATACAGTTCTAGCAAAGATTAAGAATATTAACGGGACTGTAGAAGTTGAAAGGGCAACATAACAATGAGTAAAAATACCTACACAAAAAGAAACATCTCTGAAAAGGTCGCGGATCGGATAAATCTTGATAAAAAATTGGCACATGAAATGGTATCGGAAGTGTTTACCGTGATGAGAGAAATGCTGTCAGGAGATTCGAAAAATATCCGGATTGAAATACGGAATTTCGGAACGTTTACGATTAAGCCTACCAAAGCAAAACCTCGAGCACGAAATCCTCGTACAAATGAAGAAATTTACGTTCCGCCTCACCGCAAATCTCATTTTAAACCCGGTAGGCTTCTCAAGGAAGAATTGCGGAAACCGATATAATAATTCTTTTCCCATCCTTTTATCTGTGAGGGACACAGATGGGACGAATCCTCTGTATAGATTATGGAAGTAAGAGGATTGGTACGGCTCTCTCAGATCCTGGGAAAACAATTGCCTCTCCTTTTAAAACATTAGATTTCAAATCTGAAGAAATTCTAATTTCAGAAGTTGTATCTCTTATCGAAGAGTATGACGTGGAAATGTTGGTGGTTGGTTATCCTATAGGTATGAAGGGGCAAAAGACGCTCCAGACAGAAAAAACCGAGAAATTTGTCGAGACATTAAAATCATCTATCTCCCTTCCCATCGTTTGGATAGATGAAAGGCTCAGTTCAGTAGAAGCTAAACGGGCGCTCAGAAACCAGGGAATTAAACCAAGCCGTCATAAAGCTATGATTGACACAACTGCAGCAGCGCTTATTCTCCAAACATACCTGGATAGTCGTTTATATCGGTGATAAATCGCCTGTTTGCGCAATCCCCACTTAGATTATCACTCATATCCGGATTGTGCATCGGATTGTCCTATCCGCCACTAAAGCTTGGATTTTTATCTTGGATAGGATTGGTTCCTTTGTTGGTTGCGTTGGAATATTCAGAGCCCAGGCAAAGTGCAAAACTCGCTTTTTTGTCTGGCATTACGGCGAATCTCATTGTCATGTATTGGATGGCGTTTAATATCGGCGCTCACTTCCTGGCAGCTTTTGCTTCTATGGTTGCGTCTATTGTGTATCTCAGTTTATTTTGGGGATTAGTTGGGTATGTATTTTCGCTATTTCATGTAAACTGGGGTAAGGGGTATTTTATATTCCCCTTTCTCTGGGTTTCGATGGAGTACTTTCAATCATTTGGTTCGTTAGGATTTCCGTGGATATCCCTGGCGACCACACAAAGTTATTATTTGCCTCTTGTTCAGATGGTGGAGTTTACGGGGATTTATGGTATTTCAATTTTGTTGGTCACCGTTAATGTTTTGATATACCGATATATTCGAATTCCTTCGGTAAATAAACTAAAGGTATTGAGATGGGGTGTTATACTCGTTGTGGTTCCCTGGCTTTTTGGATACGGTCGTATGGCGATGATCAATCAAACCAGGGAGAGTGGTGATATTTTCAGGGTATCCATTGTTCAACCCAATGTCGGACCTCATGAAAAATGGGCTGTCGAAAATCGGGATTGGATTTTTCATCACCTTGATTCCCTTTATGTTGAAGCGGCAAAGACAGGTCCACAATTAATTGTTTGGCCGGAAAGCGCCACCCCAACGTATTTAAGAAAAAATTGGCGAAGAATGAAACAGGTAAGCCAGAGAGTTGAAGAATATGGAATTCCACTGCTCACCGGGATTGTGGATTGGGAATATGAAAAAGGTAAACGGAAGATTTATAACAGTGTTTTACTGATCGACCCGGAAAGTAACAAAGAAAGTAATCTGTATCATAAAATCCAGTTGGTCCCTTTTGGAGAATATATCCCATTCTCAAACCAATTTGAAGTACTTGATCAATTAAACCTTGGGCAGGGGAATTTTGATTCCGGTCAAAATTATACATTGTTTGATGTTGACTCCGTATCATTTTCCTCTGTTATTTGTTTTGAGTCCGCCTTTCCCAAATTGGTGAGAAAATTTGTAAAGAAAGGGGCAGAATTTTTGGTAGTGGTTGTAAATGATGGATGGTTCGGACAAAGTTCAGAACCGTATCAACACGAAATTTTATCAAGATTTCGAGCGATAGAAAACCGAATACCCGTTGTCAGGTGCGCCAATACGGGTATTTCTGTAATATATGATGCAGTTGGACGTGTGCAGTCATATCTACCGTTGAATAAGGAAGGTGTAATATCGGCTGGAATAACACCGGGAAATACATTAACCTATTATACGAAATTTGGGGATCAAATCGCCCATTTGTCAGTATTAATTACAGTAATTTTAGGAATTTGGTTTTGGTATCGAGAAAAATAATGCAATTAGTCATCATAAGTTTATTGCTAATCTTGACAGGGAAGGGGTTTTCCCAGACCGGCATTTCTCCACCGGATCTTTCCATAAAAAAATCTATCGCCAAATCGTTAATTTTACCCGGACTGGGAGAATATGGTTTGGGAGAAAAAAAACGTGGTCAGATTTTTACAATGGCGGAGCTGAGTTTATGGACTGTTTTGTTCCTAAGTCAGAATATAGCTGATATATCTAAAACCCAGTTCAAATCCATCGCATCAAAACATGCAGGCGTTACGACAAGGGGAAAATCAAATCAATATTTTGTTGACATCGGAAATTACGAAACTATGGAAGAGTATAATGAAACACAACAACGATACAGAGACCCTGACCTTGTGTATCCTACTGGGTTGGGATTCCAATGGAGTTGGGATAGTGATGAGAGCAGAAATCGATTTAAGAAATATCGAATAAATAAGGATCTTGCAAGAAAAGTGGGAAGATTTGTTATTGGGGGAATAGTATTAAACCATATTATCTCCGTCATCGATGTAACCTATTTACATCGCATTAAGAAGACTCAAAAAAGTTCAATAATTACACCTTCCTTGTATGTAAATAAGGATGGGATATCTCTGACTATGACCATTATTCTTTAGGCGCTTAGTCGTGTCCACCAGCTGGCGGATGATTTTTTTGCAGTCCCGAAGTTTCGGGTACAACCAAGCAATGTGAGTAAACCTAATGGATGAAAGAGCCATAAAGGACAATTTGCCGTTCAACCTTAAAGCAATCTTTGGGTGTGTAATGGTAACAAAGCATGCTGAGACAAGGATCTGCATCTATGCCAGCCGTAATGCAAGTGAACCATGTTAAGCCTCGTTAATCGTCAAGTGATAGTGGTGAGACCGTCCGATAGTGTAGAAACCTGTAATCCCAGTAGAAGCAACGGCAACGAGCATACTGGGAGCTATCCGGGGTACGAGTGGATGGCGTGCATAGAAAAGGATACTCACGAACTCGGGAGACCCTTGTTGTTGGAGTTGGTGACTCCAAGTAGTGATATAATCCATAGTGTGAAGTTCAGTGTTGGCAGCAAGGGAGTCGGAGATGCTCATAGTAGTTATGATAGGTGGGACAACATAACCCACCAGGAGCGAAGGGGCATTACCATAGCGATTGCTTCCAAAGAGAAGCGAACTGTGCATATTGTCAACAGGCTATGAGTGCCAAAGATAAAGTTCAGGCGTTTCAGCGGAAGCTATATCGGAAAGCCAAGCAAGAGAAGGACTTTCGGTTTTACAGTCTTTACGATAAGGTGTATAGTAAGGACGTATTGCTGAGAGCATTTGATCAAGTAAGAGGGAACAAAGGAGGCATGGGCGTAGATGGAGTAACAATAGAAACATACGGGAAGGAACTTGAGCAGAATATACATGAGTTGCAAAGGGAGTTGATAAACGAGACATATCGTCCGGCTCCATTAAGCGAGTGTATATTCCTAAATCGGATGGTAGTAAACGTCCACTGGGAATTCCGACAGTGCGTGATAGAGTAGTCCAAACTGCTTGCAAGCTGGTTGTAGAGCCGGTATTTGAAGCGGACTTCGATTCTCATTCGTATGGATTCAGACCGAAGCGTAGAGCTGTTCAAGCAGTTAAGGAAATTGAGTCTTTGATAAAACAGGGCTACGTGGAAGTACTGGATGCAGACATCAGCAGATATTTTGATAGCATACCCCACAAGAAGCTGTTAGCGAAGATAGAGCGACGAATCAGTGACCGTAAGATAATCAACTTAATCAAGAGCTGGCTAAAATGTTCTGTGGCTGAGCCGACGGAGAGTGGTAAATGGCGTATAGCTGGGGAAAAATCAAACCGGTATGGCATACCACAGGATGGTGTTATATCCCCGTTGTTGGCGAACATATATCTGCATGATTTGGATGATAGTTTCTTTAATGATGAAGACGGACCTGGGAAAGATGGTGAACATATCCTCATTCGGTATGCGGACGACTTTATAGTGTTGAGTAAACAATTGGATTCAGGGGTTAAAGGTTGGATACAGCAGAAAGTTGAAGCGCTGGAATTAACCCTGCATCCAGTGAAGACGAGACAGATAAACGTCAGACGTGAATCCTTCACCTATCTGGGATTCAAGTTCAGTTACCAGCGCAGTTTGTATTTCCAGGGTAGTTATTACCTTGTGATTGAGCCGCGTGATAAATCACTGAAGGCATTGATGGAGCGGTTGAGTTTCACGGTTAACAGATGGCGCAGAAGTGGACTGGACTCTATAATACAGAACGTAAATAAAATCCTGATAGGCTGGAAAGCCTATTTTGGTGCTATAGGATATCCCCGTCGAATATTCCGGAAAATAAACGCCTACATTCTGGAACGGTTCTACTTTTGGTCAAGACATCTGAGTCAGTGAAAGAGTAAAATCTTTAAACCAGGAGTTTATGCGGTCTTGAAGAAAAAGGGACTATATTTTCTTTGATAGG
Organism: Fidelibacterota bacterium; assembly: GCA_022562455.1. Classification (GTDB taxonomy): domain Bacteria; phylum Fidelibacterota; class Marinisomatia; order Marinisomatales; family SCKK01; genus SCKK01. Next base: position 20,408 of record JADFPG010000045.1, read on the forward strand.
GACTTGTGAATGTTTAAGACGAAAGCTATGGGAAAGCCGTGTGCGGGAAAAGCGCATGCATCCCGACTTGTCGGGAAGGGGGTCTGGTGAAACAGATAGGGATGAAATATTGTGGCACTGACGGGAAACCAGTCAGATACAGAGAAAACAAACCTCATCCTAAGTGTGGGAATCCAGACTCTACTCTACGATGTGTGTTTCATTTCGAATGATTTTTTATCAGACTTAGAACAGGCGGTGTGAAAAGCTCGACTTTTTTTGTCTTAATACCTTAAAAATTGTTGTTTACGTAGAAGGTCAGATTATGAATAAAAACTTCAAAAAGATTGAAACAAAGCTCATCCACTCCGGTGAACCGGAACCCCGGATTGGTGGAGCAGTAGCTATGCCAATTTTCCAATCGGCTATGTATGAGACCGCTGGGGAAGGTAGTTACCATGATATTAAATATATTCG
>JADFPG010000046.1 GCA_022562455.1 Fidelibacterota bacterium
CTTTTCTTTTTTACGTTGAGCTAACCGTTTGTTCTGGTTCAATTCCATTTTTCGTAATCGAATAGATTTTGGAGTCACTTCCACCAGTTCATCTTCAGCAATAAATTCAATGGATTGGTCGAGAGAAAGCTGTCTGGGCGGGCGGAGCGTGACCGTGTGATCCGATCCGGAACTTCGCATATTCGATAGCTTTTTCTCTCTAGTGATATTTACAGCCAAGTCATCCGTTCGATTGCGTTCACCAATTATCATTCCATCATAAACTTCTGTACCGACATTGATGAATAATTCACCCCTATCCGCCATTCCGACACACGCGTAAGTGGTCACTTTCCCATTTCGATCGGCCACCAACGCACCACTGTTTCTCTGTGGAATTCGTCCAAACCAAGGCGCGAATCCATCAAATAATTTATTCATGATACCTGCACCTTGTGTATCCGTCATGAACTGACTCCGGAATCCAATCAATCCTCTGGACGGGATTGAGAATTCCATGGATACACGACCATGACCATGATTTTGCAGGTGGGTCATTTTTCCCTTTCGACCTGATAATTTTTCAGTAACAATACCCACTTTATTTTCCGGGATATCCAGAAAGACCTTTTCCATGGGTTCCATCACTTTCCCGTTTTCTTCTCGAGTGATTACGTGTGGCTTCGACACCATAAACTCATAACCTTCCCGCCGCATGGTTTCTATCAAAACTGCCATTTGCAATTCACCCCGGCCACGTACTTCAAATACATCTGTCTTTTCGGTAGATGATACTTTTAAGGAAACATTACTCAAAATTTCTTTTTGCAGTCTTTCCTGAATATGGCGAGTAGTGAGAAACTTTCCTTCAATTCCTGCAAAGGGACTATTATTGACAGAAAAGAGCATGGAAATCGTCGGTTCATCAATCTGGATTCTTGGGAGTGGTTTAGGATTTTCATTGGAGGATATGGTATCTCCGATCGTGATGTCCTCCAACCCTGCTACGGCGATTATATCACCGGCTTCCAGTTGTTCAACTTGGATCTTATCCAATCCTTTGAATGTGTATAATGCAGAAAATTTATGACCATAAGATATCCCGTCTTTTCCACAGAGAGCATAAGATGTATTCATCGCTAATGTGCCGTTATTCAGCCTTCCGATCGCCACTTGTCCTACGTAGGGATCATAATCCAAATTTGTGACTAAAAATTGCGTGCTATGGTCATCATCTGCCACCGGTCCTGGAATCTTTGATATAATGGATTCAAAAAGTGGCTGAAGATTATCGGATTTATCTCCCAGTTCGTAATGCGCTTCACCTACTTTTGCCTGTGTATATAAGATTGGAAATTCAATTTGCTCATCCGTTGCATCTATATCAATGAACAGATCGTAAACTTCATCGATTACTTCATCGATTCGCGCATCCATTCGATCAATTTTATTGATAACAAGAATAATAGGAAGATCTCTCTCAAGAGCCTTTTTTAACACAAACCGTGTTTGCGGTAATGGACCTTCGCTGGAGTCTACCAGCAGTAACACACCATCCACAAGATTCAAACTCCGTTCCACTTCTCCGCCAAAATCAGCGTGGCCCGGCGTATCGATAATATTAATCTTCACATTCTTATAATAGATTGCCGTATTCTTTGCGGTAATTGTGATTCCTCGTTCCTTCTCCAGGTCCATGGAATCCATAACACGATCTTCTATTTCCTGATGAGCCTGAAACGTACCGCTTTGTTTCAACATTCCGTCAAGGAGGGTTGTTTTACCATGATCAACGTGTGCAATGATTGCGATATTTCTAAAATTATCTTTTCTCATATTCTTTCTTTTTAAATCGGTCGATTTCGGGCTGAAAACAGCTGCAGAATTTCACCTATTAAGAGAAGGTTAAAAAGGAATATTGTCCTACGGATACGTATTTCATATTAAAAATAAAGATAATGAATGTTACGAAATATTTTCGTTTTTTAAATAGTCAGCCTTTTAATAATTATGCGAGACGATTAAATTCATCCTATGAATTTGGACTTATACGACGATCCTGAATTCCAGATACTGATCCGAAAGTACCTGAAATATCTTCAAAAAGAACTTGTTGGGATAAAAGAACACATACAACAAAAAAACTTTCTGGAAATCAGAAAATTTAGCCATAACCTGAAAGGAACGGGTGGTGGATATGGTTTTGACGAATTTACTAATTTAGGTGGAAAAATCAACCTTGCAGCCCACGAGGAAGATATTCCTTTAATTGAATCCTATATTTCTGAATTTGAATTAGAATTGAATAAGGCATTTGATCAATATAAATCAACTGATTGACCTAATATCTTAATATTTTTAGTTGCAGGTTTAAGATTGTGATTACATAATAAAATCAGAATTAGTTTATAAATTTTATTGCGCAACCTAATGCCTTGGTGGCTGCAGGATCAATCTTCTTTCCGGCCAGCATATTATCGATAGCATCAGCCAAATATGGGTACTTTACTTTCTCCGGTTTCCGGGCATTGTCATCGATAGCGCCACGGTAAACAAGTTTATCCTCTTTATTAAACAGAAATATATGTGGTGTTCGTGATGCTCCAAATTCCCGAGCTAATGTTGAACCGTCATCCATGGTATAGTAAAAATTATAATCTTTTTCCTGAGCATGTTTCTGCATTTCTTCTATACTATCAACAGAATTAAATTGTTTTTCATTAGAATTTATGGCGATGATTCCCACTCCTTTTGATTGATAGGAATCAGCCAAATCTACATAGCGGTCTTCCCATGCTAAAACCCAAGGACATGTATTGCAGGAAAATATGACTAAAAGCCCGTTTTCACCCTTGACGTCATTCAATGCTATTTCTTGTCCGGTAATATCAGGCATTTTGACATCGGCCATTGGTATCAGTGATCCCAATTCCAATTCTTTAGCACATAGGGCCGTTAAACTGAAGAAGAGAATGTATTTAATTAATTGTTTCATAAGAACTTCCTACGAATTGATTGCCTTGATGATTGCTTCCCTAAATCTGTTTTCAGGTTGCGCACCTTCCCAAAAATCTACAACTGCACCGGATGATTTTCCATATAGAATTGTAAAGGGTATTGCCCCACTCCATTCTTCAGATATACCGTTTATAAATGATTGATCATTTTCATCTTTTATGTAAGCGGTCCAATCAACGCGATGATTTTGTAAAAAGGAAATAACCTTCTCTTCTTCATCGAGCCAATCGACACTTATAAAATATACCTCTAATTCCTGATCATATTTTTTTGCAAAGTCAACGATCATTGGAAATTCAGCAACACATGGTTCACACCACGTTGCCCACACGTTTAACAAAACAGCGTGTTTATTTTTTACGGATTGAATCTGATGATGAATCGAAGCAGCTGTGGCATGATTGAGCATATAATGGTCACAACTGAAGATCAGAATGAAACTAATGAATAAAAATCTTTTCACTTTCGGGGATGGTATATCACTTTGAGAAGGTGGTATGTAAAATGTTGTTGTTTACTCAATGTGCTTTCTTCCCACCTTCTCAAGGTAGTGAACTTCTTAAGGTGATTGATTTATACACGGAGCGGCAACCGCAGGCAGAAGCAATTACCTGAGGGTTTATTCGGTTCTACCCAGACTTGTCCATTATGAGCATCCGCTATCCGTTTCACAATGGCTAATCCTATACCAGTCCCGATAGTTTTCTTTGAACCGACACGCACCCTGCGATCAAAAATAATTTCCCGATTCTGTTCAGAAATCGATTCTCCGGTATCTGTAATATAAACCAAAACTGAATTTTCATTCTGATCGCTTTTTATTTCAATTGTACCTCCTCTTCCGCCGTGTTTGATAGCATTGCTGATATAATTTTTGAAAATGTCAGCGATGATCGAATTCGCATGCACGTTCATGTTCGGGATCAGATCGAATTTCAAAGTGATATTGGCTTCCTTAATAGTATGGGAAAAATCACTGCACACTCTCCTGATTATTTTATTTAAATCCAATATTTGCTTTTCAATTTCTTCCCCTAGTGTAATTTTAGAAAGTACCGATGTATTTTCTATACTATCCAGCAATTCTTGAGCACTACTTTTTATCACTTTTACCATTTCATCGTCAGGAATTTCCTCCTCTAATAGAGTCGCCATGCCGTGAACAACACCAGCCGGATTACGAAGATCGTGACTGATTATATCTAATAGTAGATCCTTGAACTCGTTTGATGATTGTAATTCCGCGTTTCTCCGGCGCATAAATCTTATCCGCAAATGATATGCTGTTGCTGCGAACAAACCAATAATAAGAATGATGATTCCACGAAACCACCACGTCACCCAGTAGGGTGGCAAAACAGTCAGGCGAACTGAATTTCCACTTTCATTCCACAGTCCGTCATTATTCGTTCCTTTGACTCGAAATGAATAATCACCTGGTGGCAATGAAGTGTAAGTGGCTGACCTCTTATTTCCTGAGTAGGTCCAGTGTTCGTCAAAACCGACTAATTGATAAGCATATTGTATTTTATCAGTTAAATAATAATTCAAGGCAGCAAATTTAATGGTAAAAACAAGATCTTCATGAGTTAGTTGTAAATGGCTGATCGATTGGAGTGCCGGGCTGGAAGGCTGATATTCACTGATATTCATCGGTTTATCAAAGAGAAGGAAATCAGTAAACACTATGGGAGGAATAAACGGATTCATTTTTATACTGTCGGGATAAAAAGCGGTTATTCCGTTGACGCCTCCGAAATACATTCGACCATCCTGTCCAATTTCGTAAGCACCTCCGTTGAATTCATCACTCTGCAACCCATCCCGGTAATCAAAATTTTGATATGTGCTGGCAATCGGATCAAATTTAGAAAGACCTTTATTGGTACTCAACCAGAGATATCCCTGATTATCTTCTAACATACCATAGACGGTGTTATTAGGAAGCCCGTCTTCCATGGTATAATGCGTAAAGCGATTGGTTTGAAAATTAAATTTTGACAGTCCTCCACCATAGGTGCCAACCCAGATGTCGCCCCGACTGTCTTCATATATTTCATTGATACTATAATTAATGATACCGGATGAATCATCCGGTGAAGATAAAAATTGTTGAATCGTATTTTCAGCTGGGTTTATTCGATATACACCTTTCTCATCTGTACCGATCCACAACCAGCCATCCCGATCTTCTGTTACGACCCAGACGGCCATAGTATCCTCAATCTCAGGAAGAGAAAAATGGGAAAAAATTTCTTTTATGGGGTCAAATTGATATACTCCTTTAGCAGTTCCCAGCCAAAAGAAGCCATCTTTGGATTGAGCTATATCGATAATAAGATTCGCGCTCCAGTAATTTTTTGATTCCGAGGACGGATAGTAACGCTTAAAACTGTTTGTCTGTGGGTCATATAGATTTAACCCCTTATCGGTCCCGATCCAGATACGGTTAAAACGATCTTTGAAAATCTTCGAAATCGAATTGTTAGAGATGCTGTGATCGTCACTGGGCGAATGCATGTAATGTCCCGATGTCATGGATTCAATATCCAACCGGGTAAGCCCGTTTATGGTACCGACCCACAATTGATTGTCATCATCTGTTAACAAAGCAAAAACTTCGTTCTTGGCTAACAAGTTTGGATTAAGTTTATTATTGACATAATGGTCAAAGGATTTCTGCCGGTTGTAAAGGGTATTTACGCCGTCGAATCCAGTACCAATCCACAAGGTTCCGGAACGATCTTCAAAGATGCTATAGATATAGTTGTTACCCAGGCTGTTTGGATCTGCGTAATCATGTACGAATCGTTTAAAAGAGTTCTTTTCCCGATTAAACGAGTTTAGGCCATTTTCCGTACCAATCCAGAGACGACCAGATAAATCTTCGTATAAACAGTTGATTTGATTGTCACTCAGACTGTTCAGGTCGCCAGGGTTGTGGGTATAATTAGTAAAACGGTCTTCTTCCCGGTCGTATTTACTCAAACCTTTATCGGTGCCAACCCACAAATTACCCAAACGATCCATTAGAATATCAATAATATAATTGCTGGTTAGACTGAGGGAATCATTCGGTGAGTGCAAATATATACGATTTGAATTTGTGGAGAAATCAAGACGGTTTAATCCGTTAGAAGTTCCCACCCAGAGGTACCCTTTTGGATCTTCTTCAATGGCATAAACATAATTGTCACTGATACTATTGGAATCAGATTCAGTGTGTGTATAATGGATAAATGTCTCAGTATCAGGATCATAACGATTTAAACCGCCGCCATCGGTGCAAATCCACATTTGCCCTTTTGAATCCAGATAGAGAGTAATGAGATAATCACTAGAGATACTATGGGGGTTGCCAGGCTGGTGACGATACTGGGTAAATTCATTCTTTTCGGGATCATAACGGCAAAGACCTCCATTGTAGGTTGCAATCCATATTTTCCCCTGTGGATCAACAATTAAATCGTAAATAGTACTGGCGCTTAGGCCGGCAGAATCACCACTTTCAGGATAATACTGTGTAAATTCATAGCCATCGTATTTATTTAAACCATCCTCCGTACCGAACCACATGAAACCGCTTTGATCTTGAACAATTGCGTAAACAGTATTCTGGGATAATCCGTCGAATGTGGTGAGATGATCGAATTTATCGTTGATGGGCTGGCTTGACCCCCAATGACATATGATGGAAACAAATATAATTATTTTGCTGAAGCAGGTCATTTCATCGATTTTCATTATCATTAAATTTATATATCACCTTGAGAAGGTGGTAGGTAAACTTTGTGATTTACTCATGTGGTTTTTCCCACCTTCTCAAGGTAGTTGAATTCTTAAGGTGATTGATTTATACATGGAGCGGCAACCGCAGGTAGAAGCAATTACCTGATGGTTTATTCGATTCTATTCAGACTTTGCCACCATGTGCTTCTGCAATCCGTTCCGCAATTGCGAGGCCAAGACCACTCCCTCTTTCTGTTCCTGTTTCTAATCGAGAACCTCTCTTGAATATAATTTCCCTTTTCTCTTTGGGTACTGTGGGTCCATAATCAATGAAATGGATCGTGATCGTATTTTCATCTTTGGCAGTATCAATGACAACTTTCTTTCCGTCAGAAGCATATTTAATGGCATTGCTCAAGTAATTTTTAAATATTTCTGCGATAATGGAGTTTGCCTGCACATGCAGACTTTCCGGTAGATTCATGGTTAACTGCATCCCTTTATGGGTGAATTGGGAAATATATTCATTCGAAACATGTTCGATTACCTGCACTAAATCAAGTCTCTTGAGTTCTATTTTTTCCCATAAAGAGTTTATTATTCATTGAAGATTATTTCTTTGACCACCGATATTATTTGTTAAGGTTATGCTGGTGTTGGATAAGTGACGGCTGCCACCATAAATGAGGTATTTCTGGTTCATGATCATTAATCGCACCATACATTTTAACATTAAATTAATATGCTAAATTCAGTTGTTGTTTTATCTTTTCTAACAGCTTTTCTCTTTTAATGGGTTTTGATATGTAATCGTTACATTCGGCGGCTATACAATTGTCCCGATCTTTGGTAAAGGCATGAGCGGTAGTTGCAATAACCGGAGTCTTCTGCCAAGTCTTGGTCTTACGCATCCAGCGGACCAGGTCTAACCCGTCTTCATTCCCCACCAATGATAAATCCAACAGAATCAAGTCAACCTGGTTTTGTTGCAATTGCTGTTTAGCTTCATCTACGGATACCGCAAAACAAATATTGTATTGTCCCTTCAGGAAATACTCAATAAGTCTCTGGGAATTGGGATCATCCTCCACCAATAAAACCTGCTGCTTTTCAACGGGTTCAGCAATCGGTTTATCTTTGGCTGCTACTTTTTCAACCTGCTTTTCAACGGGTTCAGCAATCGGTTTATCTTTGGCTGCTACTTTTTCAACCTGCTTTTCAAGAATACGTTTTTTTACCGGTTTAAAGGTCAGCGTAAAGGTTGTCCCCACATTTTTAGTGCTCTCCACATCAATTCCTACCTGGTTCATATCCAGGTGTCGTTTGGCTATTGCCATTCCCAAGCCGATACCCTGAAACTTCTTTGTGTAGCCCTCACTTTCCTGGGTAAAAACCTTAAACATGTTTTCCAGGTACTCTTCAGCAATACCGATACCCGTATCATGGATAGAAAGGACATATTGCTTGGATTTTTGTTCAATAGATACAATGATTTTCCCCTGTTCTGTATACTTGACGGCATTATCTAAAATGTTAGATATTGCTTGTGATACACCATTTAGATCGGCTTTGATAAATGCGCTATCAATTTCCCATGTATACTTCATCTTCAAGCCCTTTGTATCAGCCATTGGTTTAACTCCATTCACTAAATCCCTTACCAGTCCTACCAGGTCAAATTGTTCTATTTTCAAGTTATACGTCCCGGCTTCTATCTGGGAAATATCCAGAATCTCATGAACCGTCTGCATTAAACGATTACCGCTGTTCTTGATTGTATTAAAGAATCCTTTTTCCTCCTCACTAACCAGATTGATTGTACTGATCTCCAGTAAATCTGTAAAACCCAGGATTGCGTTTAAAGGAGTCCGAATCTCATGGGACATGTTGGCCATAAACAAGGCCTTTACCCTTTCGCCATCCAGAGCTTTTACTAAAGCAACCTCAAGTTCCTTTCGAGTTTTGATGTTATCGGTAATGTCCCTGGAGACGCCCATAACTCCTAAAAACTCACTATTTTCATCCATGAGAATAGAGGAGGAAAGAAAAGATGTGAATGTTTCACCATTCTTGCGCTTGTTTAGTATTTCTCCATAGAATTGACCAGCTTGTCGGGTTGTTTTATGAGCTTCTAATCCTTCTGCTGGATTAGCATAGAGTATATTAATGTGCTTGCCCAGAACCTCAACTTTACTGTAGCCAAACGTTTTCTCAGCAGCTTGATTGAACTCAACGATTCTGCGTTTCTTGTCTACAGAAATGACCATATCCAGAGAACTCTCAATTAGGTACCTGGCATATTCCTGAGCTGTTTTTATCTTTTCTTCCGCTTTTTTACGTATTTTTATCTCTCTCTCTAGCTTGACTGTACGCTCCATTACCATTTTTTCAAGTTTATTCCGGTATTCCCACAACTCATAATCCCGCTGCCAACTCTGACAAAAATTGCGGGCTAACTGATAAATTTCCTTTTCAGTAAACGGTTTCCTGACAAATAATAGGTTGTGCTTAACAGCATCATGAAGTTCATCAGCTGAGTAATCGGTATAACCTGTAACGATGATGATATAGATCCGATTATCCAACTTCCGGATTTTCTGAGCTGTTTCGAGACCATCCCACCCCGGCGGCATGCGCATATCAATGAATGCTACTGCAAAGAGTTTGCTTTCTTCCATAGCTTTTTTCACATATTTAAAACCCTCTTGACCTTGGCTGGCAAGGACTAAATCAAACGACACCCGAAGTGGTTCATCGGTCGTGCCTTCCCGAGAACTTAATGGACCTATTGACTCCAATGTAGGTGATAGGATATCCTGATAGGTCTCCAATATATCCTGATTATCGTCAATAACAAGTATTCGCTTGTTAAATTGATTATATTGTTCCATCTTCATAATCTCCTATATTATTTAATACTATTATAATATATTAATAAATTTTCATTGAGATATTACGAGACACTTTCAATGATACTTTTTTCACAGCATTATCTATTGTGTTATTACAAAATATTTTAATCAATTCCAAGAGTGAATATGATTTTAGTTTTCGATCAATTTTGTCAACGGATAATAACAACGGGTTCCTCCTCCGTGGCCAGCCACCAATATATCTGGTTCATCAACTTGGCATAGAGCATCGGTGTAATAGCATCTTGGGTGGAACTGACACCCAGAAGGTTTATTTGAAATTGCCGGCAACGCCCCTGGGATAGACTTGGGTAAACCCTTCTGCTCAAAGGATCGTTCTGTCTCCAAAAGCGCTTGTGTATATGGATGTGCCGGTGAAGAAATTATTTTCGCTGTTTGTCCATATTCGACAATTCTTCCACTATACATTACCAATAAATTGTTTGTCCAATTGGAAATAATATTTAGGTCATGAGATACAAGTATTAACGTCAAATCGAATTTTTTTTGTAATTGGGAAAGTGTTTGCAATATTTTACGCTGCAAGGAAGCATCTAACGCTGTTGTGGGTTCATCGGCAATTAGTATTGATGGTTCGCCAGCTAATGCTGCTGCAATTGCCACCCTTTGAAGCATACCACCGGATAATTCATGGGGATAAGAATTCGCTATTTTTTCTTTATCCGACAACCCGACCAATTCAAATAGTTCGGTTACTCTTTGCATTCCAATATTTTTATTCCGTCTCAGCCTGTCCACCAAGGAATCAAACACTTGTTTCCCACATTTCAAAACAGGATTCATTGAGGTGGTCGGTTCTTGAAATAAAAATCCAATCTTCTTTCCCCTAACGCTTATCATCTCTTGTGGTTTTAGGGACAATAAATTCAGAATTTCGCCATCGGGTAGATATAAATTAACCTTACCCGAGACTTTTGCCCCCAATGGGAGAATCTGAAGAAGTGCTTTACATAAAATGCTTTTCCCACTCCCAGATTCACCAACAATTCCTAGAGTAGACCCTGTCCATAAGTCAAAGTCTATCTTGTCAATTACTGATACTAACTCGCCATTCAAATTCAGCTTAATGTCAAGATTACGTACTGTAAGTATCAAATCGTGGTTTTCAAAGAGTTTTCTATTAATTTCCTTGTCTCCCATTTTCATGTCACAATAAACCAGAACTTTTTAAAAGGGATTCAGTATAGGAATGTTGTGGATTGTTGAAAATGCTATCCCGGTCTGATACTTCAACCAAAATACCATCCCTCATTACTGCAACCTGTTGAGCAATAGAACGAACAATCCTTAAATCATGTGAAATAAACAAGTAGGTAAGCCCTTTTTTCTGTTTCAAATCTAACAATAGATTTACAAGGGTAGCTTGAATGGATAAGTCCTGAGAAGATAACGGTTCGTCAAGAATCAGTAGTTCGGGATTCGGTGCTAACGCACGTGCAATACAGACTCTCTGTTTTTGACCACCACTTAACTGGTGCGGATACGTGTTGAGATGTTCTTTTCCCAAACGAACAGCCCTTAATAATTCCAACACCCCATTTTGTTTTTCAATCATGTCTTCATATTGATGAGGCCATAAACCATCCTCAATCGCTTGACCTACAGTCATTCGTGGATTAAGGGAGTGATGTGGATCTTGAAACACCGGCTGTATTTTACGCCTGATTCCTCGCAATTCTTCCCTTGTAACATCCCAGATATCCGTTCCTTTATACTTAATTTTTCCTGAAACTGGTTTGACAAAACCCAAAATAGACATTACAATTGACGTTTTACCACATCCCGATTCCCCAACGATGGCAAGTGTTTCTCCACTATTTATACTAAAGGTTACACCTCGCACTGCAGATACTATTTCCGGTTTTGTAAAAAGAGTGCTTTTTCTGGATTGGTAATGAATAATTAAATCTTCTACGCTTAATAACAGTTGAGAGTGCCCCATGGTTATTGTTATCGTCCTTAAACCATTCTCTAATTAAGTTCTGGGAACAACTGAAAATTTTGACTCATCGGAATAAACAGTATCCTCAAGTTAAACTGCGGGGATCCAATAAATCCCGGAGACCATCACCGAGAAGATTAAATCCAACAACTGTAATTATAATCATAAGGCCACCAAATGCAGAAATCCACCAAGCTCCTACCGGATCAACGCGCCCTTGGTTGAGTATGGTCCCCCAACTGGCATTTGGGGGCTGGACCCCTAAGCCTAAGAAGCTCAGGCTGGCCTCAACCAGTATCATGGTTCCGATTAATAAGGTTGTCGAAACGATCACGGAGCCAATAACATTCGGTAAAATATAACCCATAATAATTCTACTGCGCTTTAACCCCAAAGCTTGAGCTGCTTTTAGATAGAGCATTTCCCTTATGACCATAACTTCGCCTCTCACAATTCGAGCAACTTCCATCCAAGCTAATAATCCCAAAACGGTTAGAGTAAGCCAAATAGATGGAGTTCCAAATCCAACTGCTAAAAGCATCACAACAAGTCGCGGGAAGCCCATCAAAACATCCACGATCCGCATCAACAACCAATCAACCCATCCTCCCAAAAATCCAGCAAAAACACCAACAAAAACACCAACAGTTGTAGCAATAAATGCTGCCGACAAACCAATTCCTAAAGATACCCTGGCACCATAAATCAGTCTACTCAGAAGATCCCTCCCGTATACGTCGGTACCGAGAAGATGGGATGTAGACGGTGGCTGTAAAGACATCGTTAAATTTTGTGCATTCACATCATAGGGAGCCAAGATCGGAGCTCCTAAAGCAGAAAAAAATATGATAAGGACAATAACAGCACCAACCATTGCAGACCGATTCTTTGATAACCTCTTTATGAAATGCATCTCGTCAATTTTATCGTATCAAAATTTCAAAATTCGTAGTAATTAATATCAGAGGGCTTTATAAAACCCTTTGCACAAATTAAAAAGTGCAAAATCCGCTTGTTTTTCGTTAGAAAACTTGTCCATAGCCCCACTATTAACTGCGTTTCCGCTTTAATCAAGCAAATTTTACCTCTTTTTTCTTCACACATCAGGTTTTGCAAAGACCTCTTTCAATCTGTTTACTGATAACAGTCCTTTCTAATTGTGTCGGACATTTTTCGGTAATGAAGCCGGTGCCATAAGGAAAGCAAGGTTTCTCCTTAGGATGAGCATTGCCACAATAATCGAAATCCGATTGAAAAACTGTATTCCTCATCATGATTCCAATCGCACCCTTGGATCGGCTATTGCATACCCGATGTCGGCCAGAAGATTGCCGATAATTACCGCAACGAATGCCATTGTACTTGCAGCAAGTACTACCGGATAATCCCGAGCTAAAACTGCCTCTACCATTATCCTTCCCATTCCGGGTAGTGAAAAAACAACTTCAATGATAACTGCACCGCTAAATAAAGCCGGAATCGTCATTCCAACGATGGTGATAAGGGGAATAAGCGCATTCCTGAGTCCGTAATTGACTAGAATTTTCCACTCAGAAATTCCCCTTGCTCGAGCGGCCAAGACATATCCGGAATTCATTGCCTCAATCATACTCGTACGGAGATACCTTCCAAACGTGGCAGCTGAAACAAGACCAAGAGTAATTACTGGCAGCATCAAATGTCGAAAGTAATCAGTGAACCTATCCAAAATGTTCAGTTGATCGTGAAATACGGAAGTAAGTTGTGAAGCTGGCAACCAGTTAAGATTCACAGCAAAAAATCCCAATAGCATAATACCAAGCCAAAAGACCGGCATAGAATAGAAAAATAGCATAATAGTGGTAATAATTAGATCAAATTTCGTGCCATGAAAAATAGCTGCTCCAATCCCTCCAATCATCCCGAACATTAATCCACATATGAGCGCAAAACCCATAACCAGGATTGTCGGTGGCAATGCATCGAGAATAATGTCAGATGCCGGTCGTCCATTATTAAAAGAGTTCCCAAAATCGAAATGACCCACAATCCGATACATCCACGATATGTACTGTATGTGAAGTGGCTCATTTAAACCAAATTTTTCTGAAATCTGTTCCTTTAGAGAACTACCCATTGAGGGATCTAAAAAACGTAGTGTCGGGTCCCCGGGAACTAAATGAACTAAAAAGAACGTAAGGGTAAGGCCAATAAATAATATTGGTATAGCTCCAATGAGTCGCCTGACTGTATAGGCACCCATATTGGTTTATTTCGCACCAAAATTTGGCAATTCTTTAAACAATATATAATGTATAAATTTGGAATAATACTCAATTTTGAGAGGGTAAGAAACAACAATCAAATTAAAGATGAAATTTTTTGATGAAACTGAATACTGATACCCAAAAGAGGAAAAATTTGGCATATTAATTGGGAGCCATCCTGTCAACTTCGGTGCGTTCTTCATGGGGTACCCACCAATCTTCTAGATTAATATAGGTTCCTCTTTTATCAATCACGGTACCTTTAAAGCGTTTATGCAGAGCAACGTTTTCCATCTTATAGTAAAGCCAGGTATAAGGGAGTTCAAATGATAAAAGTTTTGCTATATTATCCCAATATTCTTGAGTAGCTGTTCTGTCAAAATTTCCTTTAGCAGCTTCTTTCAATTTGTCAAATTCCTGGGATCTAAAACTGGTGAAATTGAACGGCATTAAGAGGCTTGAGCTATGAAACAGCGGTGTTAGATCCATTTTCAAACCAACCTCCCAACCGATCAGAGCTGCATCAAATTGCCTGGGAATGAGCATTCTTCCAAATAATAATCCCGGGTCAGCTATCTTTTGGATCATCTCCACACCAATCCCACTGAGTTGCTCTTGAATGATGGTGAGAGCTTGTTTTCTCCGCTCATTGCCAATGTTGGTTGCCATTTCAAAGCTGAATTTTAGTCCATCTTTATCCAGCACGCCATCACCATCACTATCTACCCATCCTTCATCGTTAAGAAACTGAACGGCTAAATCCGGATTATAATGCCAAATTGTGTTCGCCTCATTATTATATGACGTCCAGATAATGGGAGTCGGACCATCCATCCTAACTGCCATTCCCTGGTTTACCAATTCAGTTATGGCAGATCGATCAATTGCCATTGTCAATGCAGCCCTCACTTTTTGGTTGCCGAAAAATTTATTCGGTTTTAGTAGTCTATCTAAATCAACCTCTTCATCACCGGCCTCTGCCATAACGGTTGCATAGTGATCAGGATCAATCAAGTTCCACCCAATAAAATCATATTGTCTGCCCAGAAAGGTGATAGGCCGGATATTAGTTTTCCTTTTTGCCCAGTCGTCTTTTAATTTGACAAAATCCCTGGGTGGGACCCCTTCCATAAGGTCCACATCTCCGCTGCGAACTTGCTGCCAGAGGCTAATGTTATTTGATACAACCTGGAAGACAATTCGATCCAGATGTGGTTTTCCTTCAATATAATATTTGTTGAATTTTTCAAGGACAATTGATTGTTGTGTTTTCCATTTGACAAATTTGAATGGCCCCGTACCAATGGGGCTTCGATTGAATTCAGCTTCTGCAATGCGGTTGGGAGTTATGTCTGCTAATAAATGTTCAGGGACGATATAACCTTCGACAGCATCCATCAACATTGTTGGTGTTCTTTCAAGAAACTCAAAAATAACTGTGGAGTCATTCAGAGCCTTTACTGCACGTATGCTTTCCTTGTAGAATAAGCCATCCCAACCTACGCCGGGATCAGTTTGCATGGCGTAGGTGAATATGACATCCTTGGCAGTGAAACGCTCACCGTCGTGCCATAATACGTCCGTGCGAAGGTTGAAGGTAATGGAAAGGCCATCATTAGAAAACAACCAACTTTTGGCCAACTGAGGTGAAAATGAATTGAGGTCTGCATTAATATCGGCTAATGACCGGAAAATAAGCGATACGACATCTTTGGCGTATTTTGAAAGAGCTGTTAGAGGATTTAGCGCTTCCGGATCCCCCATAATCCCTACCACCAGAGTTCCACCATCAACAATATCCTCTTCAGAATACTCTTTTTCAAATGTCAGAGAGTTTTTTTGGTTTTCGCTTCCGTAGGCGAATAAAAAGACCATGGATATCGTGATCATATGTTTTATATATTTCATACGATAATTACCTCAGACAGCGAGTCTTGACGCCATTTCCTTTTTTGTTTTGTCGCATTAGAAATTACTTGCTCCAATTCTTTCTCGGTATAGGGTATTTTAAGAGTAAAATCGATACCTTTTTCTTTATTTTTTCCTTATCTGTATTGATTTCCCATCCGGTTATTAACCTGATTAATTCAGCAATATTTCTATCTATATCTATTATTAAATCTACACACATTTTTTAATTGCTGATGAATTATTCAGGTTAAAATGACAGGAGTCGTGGAATCTATTTCTTTGATTTTTTTTCCAATTTCCCAGCCACTCATTTCGGGCATGATTAGGTTCGTAATAACTATTTCGAAATTTTCCTTCATAAATTGGCTTAGTTCTGTTTTAGCATAAGAGCACACTGTCACATTATGTTTTAATTTGTTGAGGAATTCCTCAACAAATTTTTAAACTTTTTCATCATCATCAATGACTGCAATGCGACGGGGTGTCTTTTTTATTTCCATTAATTTTCCAGATTCCGAATCTATTATTCCTTTATGACTTTTTAAATTTTTATCAATAGTTTTTCTAGCTTTTGAAATTATTTCCGTTAATTTTTCTTCTGTAAAGGGTTTTTTCAGTACATAATCGACTCCATTCTCTTTAATCTTTTCCGGTTCAAGATTTAGAGCCCACCCTGTTAAAAGTATAACGGGAGTTTTAGGGTTATATTTTTTAATTCTTTCGGCAACTTCCCATCCACTCATTTCAGGCATTCCCAGGTCTGTAATAACTATATCAAAATTTTCCTTTTTAAATATTTCCAGTCCATTCTCTGCTGAACCACTCGAGGTAACTTTATGACCCTGGTCAGTGAGTATTTCCTCTACAATATCTAATATATATTCTTCGTCATCAATGACTAGAATTCGACTACTTTGCACCACAGGTTCTTCATCAGGAATAACATCTTTCTTCAGCTTCTTTGCAATGGGAATAACCTTTGAAATTGCCTTTTCCAATTCTTCTTTTGTAAACGGCTTTTGTAAAACAAAATCGACTTTGTTCTCTTTAATCTTTTCCGAATCGAGATTGAGCGCCCACCCTGTCAATAATATGATGGGAGTCGATGCATTCACTTCTTTTATTCTTTCCGCAACTTCCCATCCACTTACGTCCGGCATGCCGAGATCAGTAATAACAATATCAAAATTGTCCTTTTTAAATTGATTAATCCCATCCTCTGCAGACAAATAGGAGGTTACTTCGTGCCCAAGATCAGTAAGTACTTCCTCCACAATTCCTAAAATATATTCCTCATCATCGAGAATAAGTATCCGGCTTGGTTTGGTTTTAATAACCTCCGTAGGTTTGGATATCTCCACGGCTGTTATGTCCGTTTGTTGCAATAAAATAGTGATTACCGTACCTTTTCCAACTTGGCTATTTACTGTAATTTTCCCTGAATGTCTTTTAATTACACCAAATACTTCACTCATACCAAGGCCCGTTCCCTTAACACCTTTTGTTGAAAAAAACGGATCAAAAATTCTTTCAATTGTTTCCTCTGTCATTCCAATACCAACGTCTTTAAATTGAATGGAGATTTTACCATCACGAACTTGCGCATTGATAGTTAGAACACCACCGTCAGGCATGGCATCTACAGCATTAAATATGATATTCATAAATGCTCGTCTCAAATCGGGTGGATCTCCTAATACATTGAGATTGTCAGCTAACTGGACGATCAGCTCAATCAGTATCCCACTTGATATGGCTAAATCTCTCCATTTAGGACGAGTTAAAGCGATAACTTCTTCAATCAAGTTCTTCAAATTAATAGACTCAAACTCTTCATCCTTTCTCAATCGAGTAAAATCCTGCATTCTTCGAACTGTTGCAGCACCATCCAATGCTGCTGATTCTATAACTTGAAGATTTTTTAACAATTCAGGATCAGTTGTAAGTTTTTTCATCAAGTGGGCTCTGCCTAATATCCCCGTCAGTACATTATTAAAGTCATGAGCAACACCTGAACTGATTTTTCCTAATGCAGCGAGTTTTTTGTCCTGAGTGCTTTTTTCTCGGTGCTCCCGTGATTTGCTGATATTTTTACACATAAGTACAAATCCCTCCAGCTCTTCCGTATCTGAAACAATGGGATATGCTCTTTCCTCAAAATATTCGCCAAAACGCTCATTATAATTTTCGAGTGAGATTATTGAACCGGTCGACATGGTCTCAGGTAGTGGGCAATCCTCACAAGGTTGGGTCTTCCCACGATATTTATCGTAACAGAAGGACCCTCTTAATGGGTCTCCACCACCTAAAATCATATCAGCAGAATGGTTGGATTCCAATATCCTGAAATCTACATCACATAGTGTGATAAACTCCGTAATATTATCAAGTATGGATTTGAAGTCTCTCATCGGTAGGATGTTTGAAGCAGTTATTTCTTTTTTACTCATATCCCTTTACACTGGCATTTCTATAACCTAAATCGAGCGATTTTATGATTATTATTGAAAGAGCATGCGTATACTTATTTGGTTATTCTCATAACTAATAAATTTTACGTCTCGTCAAGAGGACAAGTTGATAACTTATCCTACACAAATTGTTCAATTTAGGTATAAATATACTACTTAGAGAGGATTTAGGCACACTTATTTTTTAACAAAAAAGTACAAACAAATTTTAAATTTATTTCTATAACATATAGATTGTTAATCATTTGTACCTTCCTGTCGGCTTGTGCGCCTGCCCGCCGAAATGCAATGCAGGCATGGCCGTGGCGTGCAGACGGGAGTGCGTTAGTGGCTTATAGCTGAATCTCCACTATTAGGAGATAAATTGATAATAGGGTCCAAATAGATGGGGAAAAATTTATATAAATTATTAATGAATTCCTGTCTGATAACCGGCTTCGAGATAACAATATCCGCCCCGGATTCATAACACTCCTGCCTCAATTCTTTTTCGTGAGCGGTTATTACTATAATC
The DNA here is from genome assembly GCA_022562455.1 of Fidelibacterota bacterium. Lineage (GTDB taxonomy): Bacteria > Fidelibacterota > Marinisomatia > Marinisomatales > SCKK01 > SCKK01. Next base: position 18,744 of record JADFPG010000046.1, read on the forward strand.
GGTGCACTGAAGTTTTTTGCACGTAATTCCTTCATCACAACGATCCCATCCATAATCGGCATGCTGATATCGAGAAATATTAAGTCCGGTGAATTATTAAGGCATTTATTTAATGCATCTAAGCCATCAAAAGCAGACAAAACAGTTCCCTTAAAAACTGTTTTCAGATAATATTTGAAAAGATTATTGATATTTAAATCATCATCAGCAATTAATATTATACCATCCAATTTTTCATCTTCTTTCATATTTTTCTATAGTTATATACCATATCTTTTATAAAGATGTGAGTATCTCCTTAGCATTTTCAATTCTGGCTTCAGCTTCTATTCGCTTAAAAGCCTTCATGGCTGCCTGGATACTTTCGGAAGCTTTGCTTTTATCTCCCATATCTTTCTGCAAATACGCCATTTCAAGTAATGTTTCTCCAAGGTTCAATGAATTGTTATGATCTTCGTTGATTCGCTTACTGTTCTCAAAATAAGACATCGCTGTATCATACCGTTTACTGTCACGATTGATCATTCCAAAAACTTTATACACATCGGCAATACTCAGGCGGTCACCCATATCAGAAAAGAGTTGGAATGCTGTGGTAGCAAGAGCAGTTGCACTCGCATAATCTCCCTGCTTGCAATAAACTACCGCTTCCTCAAGATAAGACAAAGCCTTCATATAAGGGTTGTTTGTACGTTTTGAATACTCAATACTCTCGTGAAGATATTCCTGTGCTTTCGTGTATTGACCCAGCGCTGTTTGTATAATTGCCATATCGTGATAAATCTGAGCACGTGTGTTGTCTGCCTGCGTTTTACTCAGTGCTGTTAAAGCATCTTCATAGGAAGACTTCGCTTTTTCCCATATACCCCGTATTGTATAAGCATTTCCCAAATTCATATTTATTTTTGCTACTATATCATTAAGTTTTTCACTTATCGCGATTTTTTTAGATTTATTAAATTGTGACACACCTTGAGAAGTACTTCCTTGTTCAATTAATACAACACCGATAGTATTCAATACTGTCGAAATCCCCTTCTTATCTTCGGTTTCAGTATAAATCCGCAAACTTTTATTATATTCAGTAAGTGCTGTACTAAAATTGCTCCTATAAAAAGCAATTATTCCCATTTTATAATGGACATTTGCTTTTAGTACTTTTTTTGTAATACTTGAATATTTTGCTATTATAAGTCGAAGTAAACGGTCTGCTTTTTCTAATTCCCCTGAGTCTATAGCCAAACTACTGACATCATAAAGAAATTCCGGAAATTCCTTTTTACTTAGATACTTTCCTGCATTGCTTATAATTATATCAAAGTCAATTTCCCTGAGAACTTGTTGTTTTTCTACCGGATACAAATCTTCCGGAGGCAGCTTCCTCCAGCTGCTTCTTAAGAGTCTTTCACGTTCAGCGAGGAGAGCCGTCATGTTTCTGGCAAAGTCATCCCCACACCATTTTTTTGCCAGTTCGAATACTTTTTCAAGAAACACCAGGAGTGTTTTACCTGCCATTATTCACACCTTCCCCTTCATTAACCATTTTTCAGGTACTTATCGAATTACCATTCTAACTAATATCATACGTGACGTTGTCCTTTGTAAGGAACGACGTTTATTTTACAATCAGGAGTTTTATTTCTCAAAATCGTGAGAGGTAAAAATACCTTTAAAACCCCCACGCAAACCGAGTGAAATGATCGACATAAATCGAAACTGTTTCGTTGTCGTAATCTATCTCCGGAGTCTCCACTTCGCTCCAAGTGCCACCATCATCCTGGCTATAATAAACGTAGAAGGTGAGATCTCCACCGTCGTAACCAATGAACTCCCAAGATAACGTCACCTTGACATCTGTTAGGAACTGCAT
>JADFPG010000165.1 GCA_022562455.1 Fidelibacterota bacterium
ATGCAGCCCCCCATTGGCGGCGTCGCTGCCCACGATGTAGGCAAAACCGGCCTCATCGATGAACAGGTTGTGGGCGCTATTGAAGGAGGCGGTGTAAGTGGTTGCGAGGACCGGATTCTGGGGATCGGCCAGATCAACGATCTGCAAGCCCCCGCCGCCTTCCGTGACGATGTAGGCGTAGTGGCTGTAGGTCTTGATGTCCCGCCAGCTGCTGCTTGGACCGGTGATGAAACCCACCTCCGTTGGCTGGGCGGGGTCGGTGGAAACCTCGATAAAGGAAGTGCCGGTATAAGTGCCTACAATGGCGAGCTCGGTGCCATCGGGTGCGGTATAGCCCCATACATCGGAGACGGATTGTGGATAGTCGACGTTGCCGAGAAACTCGATACTGACCGCCTGCACCCCTTCATATTCAGTGGTAATGGAGTAGATCAAATCGCTGTTGCCGGTATTGCCGATCTGCACCACCTGGGTGTCCATCCCGCCGGTGAACAGCGATGCCGATAGAGAATCGGGACTCACGCTGATCTCGGGTGTATTGGCAAAAAGAAGAACCGGTAGAAGTAAAACTGTAATGGTTTTCATTGCTAAGTCCCCCTTTATTATGTACGCCCATCAGATGCAAGGAGTAAGTGCCTTACTCCAGACTTCCGCATCAAGTAGGGCAATAATAGTGCCAATAGCATTATCCGGAGTGGGATTGACGAGAGTCGAAAATCTGAATTAATATTGACGCAAGTTTCATCTGGCAGTCTATTATATATTGGAAAATGCATAAAGTATTTTGTTCTAAATCCCTGAAGGCAATGTACCCTGTACAATTTTTTATATCAAGGTTTTATTTACTATTATATTATCAAATTATTCTTATAAGGTGATATTAATCAAAGATTTAGTGGGAGTCTGTAGTGTCAGGATACATTTATTTAATAGAATGGAGTCTTAAGGATAATAAAAGTCATACACTGATATTCGAGATTTATTAAATTAGATTTCGTAAACTTACAAAAAACCCGTTTGGGAAAATCTACTTCAATAAAAGTAATTTATTCGTCTGCGAAAAATCACCTGCTTCTATCCGGTACAGGTAGACACCTGTTCCCACAGGATAACCTGAATCGTTGCTCCCATTCCATTTTGTATTATAAAATCCTGAAGGCTGAAATCCGGTTACGAGCGTCCTGATTTCACGTCCCAATAAATCATAAATGACCAGCGTAACTATTGAATTTTCAGGTATGTCATAACGAATGGTCGTGGTGGGATTGAAGGGATTGGGATAATTCTGGTGAAGTGCAAACTTCTCCGGAATTCCTGTCAGTTCTTCCTGAATTCCTACTCCACCGGTCACAGTCAGGATTCCTGAAATTCCTTCAGGCTCCAGGTAATCCTCCTGCTGAACCGCCTTCATAAGCAAGATTGGATAATCGAGCACGACATCACCTGATGGGGCGTCTGCTGCTACCTGAAAATTTAATTCCAACAAAATGGATGAATCAGGTTCCAATGGATCATCCCAATTCTGTGCGGCGACTACAAACCGGCCCATGGTTTCAAAAACATTCATCACCCACCCTTCACTGAACCGATCACTCAATGTCACCACATCCGTCCAAATACTGTCTCCGTTGGTATCCTCAAACTCCTCCCCTTCATCCCACTGATCATTATTGTTGTCATCGCTAAACGGCTCTGCATAAAGGGTGAGGACGTCAGGCGTATCCTGGACATGAAAGATTAAAAGGGAAACCCCGACTTTATTGTCCAAAAAGATTGGGATCGAGCCGATACCTCCTGCCGGCGCCGTTGTAGAAATGACCTCAATTTTCGGAGGAGGACTAAAAAGGAAATAATCAATTTCATCTAAGGTAACAATCACTTCGATTCCACTTGTATCAAAAGCGTCGCCATCATACATCAGAAAATGATACCAATCTTCTAGTCCTGTATAAGCAAAATAATCAATATCAAAAAGAATACCGGTTCCGGCAGGAATTACGCCATCTGTAAGGTGGATATGGGCTCTACCATCCTCCATTTCTTCAAAGGAAATGGTCATGTCGGCAGCCCTTTCCGATGGACGGACATCAATAATAATCATTCTATCAGGATCTTCGACTATGACACACTCAAATTCGCTCAAATCAAAATCGTTTTCCAGTAAAACCGTCACCGTGTTTGTGTCCCAGGCTGCACCGGAAAGTCCACTCAATTCAGCATGGATCAATTCACCGGAACCGACAGTCACATCCACTTGGATCAGAGTGTCAATGAGTGTGATATTGTCCACAGAGATTAAGGAAGGCACAAGATAATAGCTGTGGGAATTGGGTGTTGTATCATCATCGAATGTATGATTATCCGTACTTCCAGGAAAAGGATCGCCTGCATCTCCTCTGCCCCGGTTATTCTCAAGATTGAAATTACCATCCGCCTGCTCCAACCCGACTCCGAAATGAGGTTCATCAGCATTCACGGTATTTGATCCCGGGTACAGGCTTGTTTTCTCTTCGTCAATATGCCAGATAAGGAGCCCATCAGTATACATGTTGATATCAAATCCACGTTTGTTTCTATTCTCTAATAAAAAATATTCCGATGTGTCAACAGGGTGGTAAATTTGATAGACAACGGGAAAAGTTTCAACAGGCGGAAGCAGAATTCCTGCGGTATCATTAGGGAGAACAGTCGGAACAATCCACCCAAGTTCTATCTTTGACCATGCACACATGTGGGACGGAAACCAGGGAGACGACCCATCAGCGCCCCAGCCACCTCCCGCCATCAATGACCAATTGCCAGCGCCGGCAGAACCCCCGTTTGTGTCATACAGATCAGGAAGCCCAAGAGCATGCCCAAATTCGTGGGAGATGACACCGATACTTGCCTGGCTATTGTCATAGGTTTCGGGATTAATGGTATATCCGTCAATCCAAACGCCATCGTATTGTACAGCTAAGTTTGCCGCAGACAGATACCATTTGTGTGACCAGATACTGGTTTCATCACCCGCTTCCGCTCCTGGTCCGGCATGGATGATATTCAAGGCGTCCACATAACCGTCCCCATCATTATCGTACAGGGAGAAGTCAAATCCAGCATCTTCAGCCGCGTCCACAGCCTCCCGTACAAGATGAATCGCACGGTCCTCCGGCTGATTATCGCCATAGTAATCATGTTCATTATCGGCTGTAAACCAACCAGTCACAGTCGTAGCCGGATGAAATTGATTATAAGATACTTCTTCGTAGTAATCCCGGAAGCTCCCTGTACCATTATAGCCGGGATCATTCATCTGTTCAATAAAATTTCCCATAGGATATTGAAACGTATAATCCGTATAGTCGATGAGAAGTAGTGGAACCTGGAAGTCTTCAACCCTTGTTTGCGACAGAGAGGGAATTGGAGACTGAACTTTAACCATTCGAGGAGCCGGTTTCAGATGTTTAGATACAGGTAATCCAAGGAAATTGGGATCAAGATCGGTTGGGGTTACCCTAACTTCACTTGGGATTAGGCGGAATTCATGAACATCTTTTGCGAATACCCATTCACTTTTTTCATTCCTGACCAATGAATACCCCGATTCTGTTTCGTACCAGTGTTGCCATTCATCACCTTTCACGTAAGCTCGAATAACCGTTCCATCAGGTTGCCGGAGGTCTATGAGGTGGGGGACTGCGTTTATTGCAAAAAGTAAACGTAATGTCAATAGAATTGGTATTATCTTTTTCATAATGTGAAGTATAATCAAATCCTACGAAATTACCATGTCCTAAATCACACAAAGTGCATTTTATCAAACCGGTTGAGATCGGTTTAATGGAAACCTCCGTATGTTTACCGTGAAGAATCAAGAAAGTTTGGTAGTTAATTTCAGTAGGTTTTTCAACCTGACAGTCCACACCCAACTAGTATAGCGTTTCCAAAACAGCCATCCAATGAAGGACTGTCGTGTTAATGTATTATTATCCTATCTCGACGGGAAAACCTGAACACTTGAACACCAGAACACCTGAACACTTGAACGCCGTTTATTGCCATAATATTAAGGAAACCCAATACTAGACAAGTATTTTATAACCTGATCCGTCGTTGGTAGATTCGACCTGTCAGGTTAATTAACAAATTATTACATGACACTAATTTTGTGGGTGTTTAGAATCTCCATCCCCCGAAAATAACGACCTGGCTTTTCTACCCATTGACGTTACCGGAATGAAAACATTCAAACCCATTTTAATCTGCATGTCAGCAATTCCCTTAAAAGTACTTTGATACCATACTCCCACATCGGTTGAAAGCCATGGGGTAAAAAAGAAACGGACTCCGCCAATCGCCAACAATGCTTCACTCACATCAATTTCTTTGGTCTCCACATTGTATTGATAATTTGAAACCGTTTTTATCTCAAACATCAATTTGGTCTCGGGATTGGCTTCGATGTCAAATCCTAAAAATCCTCCCAAAAGATTCTTTTGCTTTTCCAAGGAATCTGCATGGGTACCCGTATAATAAAAGTCGACGGTAAGATCCTTCACCCTGACATCCGTTAAATTCAAACCTCCATGAAGACTGATTGGACCTATTTTAATTGTCGAAACACCATACATTGTAGTAAACCGTGTATGGTATCCGATATTTCTAATTTGTTTATCAACAGATGCTGCGTCGGATAAAAACCCTGCTGCCTCCAACACTTCTCATTCACTTTGAACGCCCTGCCAGTTGGATGAACTCCGGATAGCTACCGAGAGAGATGGGATATGCCATTTATTTTCAGGAATCAGGGTTAATTTGAAAGCTGAGGTAGGAAAGACTGTAGAACCTCTCGTGATGTTGGTGACCAATCCAACCATACTGAATTCTACTTCGGCAATATTCCCCAAACCAATTCCGATGGTTCCGAGGAAGGATTTATCTGTAGCTGCGCCAAATGCACCTCCGCCCATCAAGCTGATATCCAGTGATCCCAACACCCTTGTGACAGGCACCGTAAAGAGTCGAGGGGGATCTACGCGCTCCGAGATAAATCGCATACTTCGTACTTTTTGACTACGTTGGTTTTTGATCCACTCAGAGTACTCGTCCTCTAAAGAATCCCCACAATTGATGCAGAATTTATTTTCCATGTGATTTTCTACTTCGCATGTGGTACAGATAAGAGATTCGTTTACTTGAGCGGATGATTCAGGGATGAGAATTAGTAGCAATATCACCATTAACATGTAAGCTGCATATTTAGTATTTAGATTCATTTTGTTCTCTTTTCAATTTGAAAGTTTGTGATTAGATAGATAAGTATTGTGCTTCACTTACTGTAAGGTCGGCTCCACAATTTTCCCCATGAACAGTATGGTCTCGGAATGACTCTCTCG
>JADFPG010000047.1 GCA_022562455.1 Fidelibacterota bacterium
TGAAAGAAAGTATTAGATTTACAGGATACGGAGAACGTCGATGATTTTTGATTGACTATTGAAGAAACTATTGACTATTGAAGAAAGAGCACTGGCGTGATCTCCTCCAACTAGGAAACGATGCGTAAAATGTAAGGCATGAAAACAATCGTTCCTTAATACGACTTGTATTCCGCCATCCCTGCCAAAACCATTTCATCGTTGATGTTGACAAGTTTGCCATCATTATCTTCCAACCAGATTTCCCCAAGGTAGCGACCGTATTTCCCCTTCTTGTCTTTGATGGCCTGCAGGATGATGGGTTTGTCCAGAATAACCTATCGGAGGTAATCCCGGGAGGGAAATCCCCGTGGCCGTTCTCTACCCCGAAGTTCAGGGGCGTTAATCCGGATTAAGCGGATTTTTTCTCCCCGGGTCCAGATATTGAGCTCAAGGTCAATGTCCACCGTGCAGGTATCCCCATCATAGACGGAGACTACGATGGCGCGATAGTAATAGAGAGATGGTTTTTTCATAGCCGTCTCCTTACATATATTCCTTTGTTCTGTGTATCTGATAGAAATGGTTATTAGTTTTTAATCTGGATTATCCACAGGATCTTGAGATTCGCCACCTCCAAAGGAGTCTCTGCGGGAAAAGACACAAAGGCACGTCCCGAAGTTTCAGGGACGTAACTATCTTAATGTTCATGTTGAAATGAATGGTGATGCTGGTTCGACATGTCAGGAGTCTCGCATTCCAGAGTGATATCCCTGATATCAAATTCCTCGCGGATGATTGATTTGATCTTCTGTTTGATTCTTTCAGTCTCTTGAATCGTCTGTACCGAGACTACCACATGAGCAGTCCCTACTGTTAAGTGAGAACAAACCTGCCATAATCTTACATCAATAAAATCTTCCACCCCTTGCACCTTTAATACCCGTTCACACACTCTGTCAATATCCTGAGGTGACTTGTGAAGCAATATTTCTGAACTTTTATATAGGACTCTTCCTGCCGAAGTTAAAATTATGATGGAAATAAAAGCGGCAACAATAGGATCAATTGCCGGTTGATCAAATATTTTAATCGCAGTAATCCCAACAACAACGGAGACTGATGCCAAAATGTCTCCGATGATATGGTAGTATGCACTTTGAATATTGACATCTTTTTTTATATCATCGGTAGATCGCTGAAAAAAAGCGGCAATAATGATATTAACAATTAACCCGATAATACCTACTGTTAATGCACCTGTTGTCTGAATCTCTAATGGATTTTGATACCTTTTCCACGCTTCAATTAGAATAAAAGCTGCTACTACACTCAACAGGAGTCCATTAAAGAGGGCGCTGATGACTTCCAATCGATGGTACCCAAATGCCATCTGTTGGGTGGGTCGTTTTCTAACTGCCAGGGTCAGCGAAGCAAAAACGACCAGGATGGAGGTAAGATCGGAAAGAACATGAAAGGAATCTGATAGAAGACTTAAACTCCCGAAAATTATACCACCAAATAACTCGGCAAAGAAAGTGACTCCTAAAAGAAGAGCCGCTATTATCAGCGTTTTTCTTGAATTCAGATGTGCGTTCATAATGCACACCAATTTAGTGAGGTTTTTACTTCAAGAGGAGTGGTTTTACCCTACAAATGAGCTTGGAGACGGAAAACAATCATACGGCCAAGCGCTGGACCACCAATTATTTCTACGTGCCGGTCATTAAAGAAATTATTAACGCTTAACATTGCAGAGAGGTATTTATTTAATGTATAAGTGGCATGCAAATCAAAAATATTATAGGAGTTGATATTTCCAAAAAAGATGCCTGACGACCAGGGAAAACTGTCCACATATCGATAATTGAGAGTGATAGAGTAGTCCATATTATGAGGAGCATAAGATAGCTTTACGCCCCCTTTGTTGCGCGGTGCATTAATGGGGTCTTTTCCACCTGTGATGGGATTTAAGAAATCCGATATGCTGATAAACGAGTAATTCATACCAATGGTAAAATCGCGACTGATGAACTTAGTGAGACTCATGTCTAACCCATAAAGATCTACCTCACCGTAATTGAGATAACCAACAACGATTGGGGGATTAAATCCCGAAGTAGTATCTAATGCAGCAACTCCTGCGAGATTTGAACGGATATGGTCAAAAGCTTCATCATAATCTTCATTATCCGAGATGATGTTTTGTACGACATCCTCAATCCGGTTTGTTATTCCATCATTATTATAATCTGTTTCCAACGCAGGTTTATTAATCACAATGGGAGAGATAAAAGTTATTGGACTGACAAAGGAGTTGTAATGGCTGGTGAAAAGGTCCAGAGTGCCATAAAGGCTCTTGTTGATTCGACCCTTATAACCTACCTCCCAGGTACGGACAATTTCAGCATCGATGCCTATCACATCTACAACTTTATTCTTGAAATACCCATCTATTCTGGGGTCTGTGGACGGGTAGAAAAATATATATTGGGATGTATCCATCACATTGACTTTGAAAGCTTCATACGGGCTTTTCCAATAAATTTGACCTGTTGAATCTCGTGGAAAAATATAACCTCCATAGGCGCCGCGAGCATAGACTCGAAGCGTGGCTACCCTCGTAACGAAGATATCGAGAAATAAAGCCTGGTTAGACGGTGTATTAAACGCTTTCGCCCAGGTCAACCGAAAGTTTTGGTTTTCAGCGGGACGATAGATAATCCCCAACTTTGGTGACACCTGAAGACCATCACTCTTGTTAAAATCAAATTTCCATTTGAACGGACTGTAATTATAATCCTGTTGATTATTAAAATTGATCAAATTTGTCAAACGGTCATGGGCATCAAACCGGGTCGCCTGTATCAGTTCCCACTTCCTTGAGAGTTTCCAATTGACCTGATAATAGAATCCCAATTCATTTACAATGTATCGATTATCTTCCTTTTTTTCATCAATTCCTTCGTCTATCAGCCCATCACCATCATTGTCAATTCCGTCTGCAATAGCCCCGAACACGTTGTCGTCCCAAACAACGGTTCCATCTCCTTTAACGTAGAGCGTATCTGTGGGGGTACCTCCCGGATTATTAGACGTTGTGCTGGCCCAAGTATTAAATTGTTCCCCCCGGTCATACAAAAAATTATCATTTCCATCAGAATAACTAATGGGTGATCCAGCTTCACCATTTCCATTATTATCAATATTGTCGAACATTTGATTATCCGATAAAATAGTGCCTCTGGTATCCGGCATCGTAAGGAAATAATCCATTCCCCAGACAAAGCGTAGATTATCATTCAGAAACTCCAGTGTGTGCTGGAACTGGGCGCTGAATTTTTTTGAGCGATCGATAATCGGATCGCCGGTTGCCAAATTCCGTGTAGGATGACTTGGATCCCCGGAGTAACTGGTGTTGAGATACGTTTGAAAAAAGAAATTCTTATACCGCATACGGGTTTGATAATATCGATAAATCCAACCGTCAGCAAGATAACGGGCAAGTCCTGTAATATTTATATTTCGAGCCCATGCATAACCGGAAGATAAGCTGAGTGTAAAATCCGGGTTGGGATCATAGTCAAAACGAATGTCGTAACGGTAATTCTTCACATTGAAATCCGGGAAATCATCAATTCCATCTCCATTAGCATCTTTGTCCCAGCGGGCTAATGCATTACCGTAGTTCATCTTAAAGTCTTCTTTGCCGCCATAGATGCCGTCTTTATTCGTATCGAATACGATATTCCCCTCACTGTCGTACTTATAGTCCCCGAAACCAAACCCATAAATACTTGGATCAAGCGAATCGCCAAAATCATATCCATGGTAGCTTTCGAAACGAGCGAGCCATTGATTTGCATTAATTTCATCATCTTCGTCAATAATTCCATCACCGTCATTGTCAATCCCATCCAAAAAGAGCTCATCAAGTCCGTCTATGCCGCCATCTATACCTTCATCGATTAAACCATTGCCATCATTATCAATCCCATCTGTGTAAAATTTTCCAAGATTCTCATTTGTAACCCCCCATAACACGATATCAGTTCCAGGCACCCAATATCGGTTAAAGGGATCGGACGCTGCTGCATCGATCATTTCTTGTGTAATCAGCGGGGAATTATCTTCAACACCTATCACAAAAGACCAATTATATATTCCATCAGCATAAGCAACACCTCCATTATCTGCCCAGCTTTCATTTTCATCAATGAAGCCGTTGCCATTATCGTCGATCCCGTTTCCGGGTATTTCACCCGGCATGAGCTGTTGTATCATGTCAAGAGTAAATCTCGGACTGAAAAACTCAGCTATCTGACCACCGTTATCAATATGGTCTTTTGTCAAATATGTGCGACCCAAGAAAGCAGGATCGTGACCCTCATATTCTTGGTCGTTGAAATGTTCCCAGTCGTATGCTTCGAAAGCTACGGCAGAAATTTTAAATCCAAAATCGCTCCAGGCAGAGGCATGTCTGAAGGAAAGTTTTCTATAAGGTCGATCGCCCGGCTGTGCAAGAGATCCTGTCTGAATACTGAGCTTAGTTCCCACCGATTCCCTGGGTGTGCTGGTGATAATATTCAATACCCCGCTGTGTGCATTTGGACCATATAATGCAGAAGAGGGTCCGAGAACCACTTCAAACTGCTTCACATCTTCAGCTGATATCGGAATGGTGTTATATGCGATAAGTCGGAGGGAGGGGACGTTCGCCATTCGTCCATCTGTAAGAGTAAGGAGGCGAGAACTAAAGCTCGAGTTGAATCCTCGAGCGCTAAGATTATAGCTGTCGATGCCCGATTGAGTGAAATCAACTCCTTTGACGTTTTTTAGATAATCGCCTAAATTGGTATTGCTCTGCCGTCGAATTTCCTGCTGGGTAATGACCGAAATAGCAGCGGGGGCATCTTCAATCCGTTCACGCCGTCTGGAGGCGGTAACCACGTAAGTTTCAAATTGTATGGCTTTCAGTTCGAGTTTAAAGTTTATTGTTATGTTTTCACCATCTCCGAGATCAACAATCTTTTCCAAGGATTCGTACCCGATGTAATTCACTTTTAATGTATATTCCCCTTGAGGAAGCTTTGGTATATAATAGCGTCCGTCAACATCAGTTGCACTGCCGGTGAGTGTTTCAAGAACAGGGCTGGATGCGGTGACATTTGCCGCGATAAGTGGTTCGCCACTTTTGGCGTCGGTGACAACACCGGTGATGGACCCCTGTTGTGCCCAAATAGTTGTTAGATTGATTAGGAAAATGGTTATTGATTGTTTCATAATTTTAAAAGAAGCCAGCCCCATAGATAAGGGCTGACCTCTTTATTTGTCTATATCGGAAATCCAATGTTTCTCGTCGAGAAAATTAGTTATTGGTTAATTGGTAATCTTAACTCACCGCTCACCACTCACCACTTCCTCAGCCTTAGCCTTAGCCTTTTCAATCAATCCATCTTAATGAAATCTATCTGTCCGTCAGCTGACGGATAGACAGGTGACGATATCAATTCGCGTAGCTATGTTGTGTATCATATTGTGTTTTACTTTAACAGCATCATCTTCTTGACTGCCACGAACTGATCACCGGCTTCAATGCGATACAGATACACTCCGCTTGAGAGTTCTCTGCCTGCGGTGTCTTTACCATCAAATGTAATGGTGTGATATCCAGCCTTCAAATCACCAATATAAAGGGTACGAATTTTCTGACCCAAAAGATTATAGATACTGATTTCAGTTGCCATCATTTCCGGCAGCTCAAAACTAATCTTGGTACTGGGATTAAATGGGTTAGGATAATTATCATGCACCACGAATTTGTCCGGCAGGATTGAGTAGTCGGAATCGACTGCAATGAATTCGGTTTTCACGAAAATTGCAGTGACATCTCTATACTGGTATATGGGAATACAAGCTGGATTTTCATCGATTTCACCGAAGATCAACCGGCCATCTGTATTCGAGCCCCCAATATGTGCATCGAAATCATGATCTGAGTCATTTATAGCATCAGCCAAACTTGGCACGCTACTTATCATACCACCTAATGCTACAACGGGACCTGATGGAGCAATAGTTTCTAATGCCTCCACTGCATCCATTCCTGCTGCAACAAGTGCGCCAAAATCTGCATATAAGCTTGAAGCTGTGCCATTAACGATAGCATCATAGGTTGCTTGAATCCCGCCAACGGCAGTGAGTAAATCAAAATAGGTTGCAACAGAGTCAATACCTGCGGTAAATGCTCCTAAGACATCAGTTGGGGCTATAGTGATAGCTACCGTAAATGCGTATTTGAATCCAGCCGCAGCTTGAAGGAAATTGTAGGTGAAGTAATACCCCGTGAACTGCAGCGGTTCATCCCCTGAAAACAGTTCTCCGTCTCCAGCTGCCGGGTCGAAAAGGTAACCACCTGCGGTTCCAATAGCAGGACCTGGTATCCCAACGGCGTCTTCTGCGATACCGTCGCCATCAGTATCCCCCGGACCGCCGAAAGAGGGATGGATACCATTGGCGCCAATTGCCAGAACACCAGCTGTGGGATTATTAATGGTAATACCATAACTTGCAGCGACAACTTGAATAAAGGGGATGGTGACCAAATCGCCCTGCATCTGTACACCCAATATCCGGTTGATTTTTCCTTCGTCAGGACAGTCCGTACACAGTTCGTAACCGGCATCAGATCCTCCATCTTCCCAAGTACCATCGATAGCATGCCAAACTATTTCTAAAGTGTCAAATTTAGAAGGGTCATTTACATTGATGTGAGCCACCATTGAGCCGTAGTTTTGGTGTCCTAATTCCGCAAACCATGGATTAGCGGCATCAGCCACGGGATCAAGAAGTCTAACTGCTTCTGAGAGATTTTCTGTAATGACACCCGAGGCATCTACCATCGGTAGAGCGTTAAACCAGTCAAACACATCTGACTGTTGAATACCCCATCCGTAGGTCATCGTTGTGGGATTATTAATATCGTCCGGTATAGGTCCTGTCCATTGGTTTGTCATATTGTCTGTCGCGGGAGCAACAACTGCAAAGGTAACGCAATTGTCCATTTCTATAGTTGGATAAGTACTCTCATCGCTTGGATCCGGAGGAATCAAGGCTGTGCTATTATCGTAGTCAAGAAAGGCTTCAAGAACAATTCCGAAATTAGCCATACCCTCATAAGTCATGAGTGAATCGTCTGTTTCAAAGACGGTTACCAAATCATCCGCTACATTGCCACCGACAAGTTCATGGGGATACCCCAGACCTGCTAAAACAGCCGTTTTGTTTGGCCAGTATGCGAACAATTTGTTACCTACACCATCGAAAGATCCGATATTTCCCGCATCCGCCACAACTGCCGAATCTCTGAGGAAGTTTGTATAAACAACCTTTATCGAGCGAAGGGTATAATTTCCGCTATCAAATTGAGCAGAAATTACACCGCAGGATACAAGAATTATGCAAAATAATTGTATTAGCTTTAATTTCATTAAAAATCCCTCCATCTTTATTAATTGTTGGAATGTAGTCAATAATTGTAATTTTTAGTTTATTTAACCACTGACTATGTAAAAATATACCTTATCCTCTATGATAGCAACACTTTTTTTTGCTAGCACTTCTGAATACTATTTTAATACCAAATATGTCTGTGTTAAAGGGTAAAATTACGTCAACCTTTCTTGAACAAACTCTGCGATATCTTTGATTTCGATGGGCTTTTGAGCTTCTGGCGTAAGGGGTCCCAGACCCTGATTAAACATACCAAAACAAAAATTACAGGCAGTAACGACTGTTTCACAACCTGAGTCTACAATCTGTTGCGCTCTAATTAGATGAGTTCTCCCCGCTCCCTCTTTTTTCCACCATAAACCCCCTCCGGCTCCACAGCACAGGGTATTTGACCCTTTTTCCTCCAATTCAAAAAAGTCTTTTGTGATTGCCTTGATTACTTCTCTGGGTGCATCTACTTCTCCAATTATTCTGGATAAATTACATGGATCGTGGAAAGTAACCGGTCCGGCATGATTCGGTTTGACCTGTATTCGGTTCTCTTTAATTAGTGTGGCAATTACCTGGGTGTGGTGTTCAACTACATAAGAGACATCTGAGAACTTTCTGTATTCTTTGTCAAGATTTACCATGCAATGTGGACACAAAGTCGTAATTTTTTTTGTTTTTGACAGAAATTCAAGATTATGCTCTATAAGAAATTGATAGGTCATTTTGTCACCCAATCTATTGGCGGGATCCCCGCAGCACCATTCATCTTTCTCAACTCCATAGGTAACACCGGCTTTATCAAGAATTTTAGTAAAGTCGTTAACCGCTTTGGTGAAGCTTGGATCCAACTCAAATCGGGCAAAGCAACCAAGCCAGAGAAGATAATCTTTGTCTGGTGTATATTCGGGAAGTTTTTCAGTAAGCGAACTGTGGAAAGCGCCCTCTGTATTTCCACTCTCCTGTAAATTCATAAAAAGTTTTTGATATTCCTGTGGGACCTTCCCCTCAACCAATACCTGTAAAGCCCGGATTTCATCTGATTTTTCAACCTGATTTCCCACGGGACAGGCGTAAGTACACGCTTGGCAGGTAGTACATTCCCATCCGGCTTCAACGTCAATTTGACCCAATACACTAACATCCTTGGAATTCAGTAAAGGATCCCGGAGGTCAAGAATGAAATGGTATTTTGGTTCGAGAATGCCTCCCCCCCGGTGAGCCGGACATACTTCGGTGCACCGCCCACATTCAACACAAGAGAAAATATCGAATGCCTGGTTTTTTGATAGGCGTGTGAGGTTTTGCAACAGTTGATCCATTTCTTCCTCGCTTGCTTCCAGGTCGATTTTGGTGGGGATGTGTTCCGGAGTATCAAAAGGACGGAAAAATATATTGAAGGGTGCAAAAACAAGATGCAGATGTTTTGACTTTGGGATAAGGCTCAGAAATGCTAAAATAACCAATGTATGTAACCACCAGTTGATTTTGGAGGCTAAAGTGCCTGCCTGCCGCAGGCAGGGAAGTGTTGTTTCTCCGTACAGGTAAGTTGCCATTAGAAGGAAAATAAAAAATGCGACCAGTCCGGATGAGGGTGACAATTTTCCAAGGGATTCAGGTCGGGAAATAAACCGGCGGTAAGCTAATGCCACAATTCCAATGATCACCAACCAGGCGAAAGGTGTGGCGATAAAAGCATAGAGATGGTGCGTTGATTTACTAAAAAGTGGTCGCTCAAATCCTGTGGCAAAATGGTCTAACGTTACAATTGAAAAAACAATGAATCCCCAGAAAACAAGCCCATGCATGAGACCAGGCCAGAATCTGTCCCGTATGACACGCTTCTGTAATATTACTTCTTTGAAAACACGAAATATTCTTTTGGTAAAATAATCGAACGGGAGTTTTCCTCTGCCTTTACTGATAATCCGCAGGCGTCGCCATATCTCGTAGAAAAATATTGAAAAGGCGCTTAAAATTAAAACGGTTAAAATAATCTGTTCAATGATAGAGAAATTCATAAAGAATTAGTGTTAAAGTGTTTAAGTGTTCAGGTGTTAAAGTGCTTGCCCCGTAAGGAGCGTAGCGACTGTACGGGGTTCAAGTGTTAAAGGAGTTTCTACCCATCTTCTAACGATGATTCATGAATTGTTTTTCGTTGTCTATTTGTCTACCAGGATAAAAACTGCCAAAGTAAGTCGACGTAAGTAAAGGAACTTAACCCCCTTTAATCGCTTCGGTCAATTTGGGTACGATCTCTAATATATTGCCTACAGTTCCATAATCGGCGATCTCAAAGAAAGGAGCATTGGGGTCTTTGTTAATTACAATAACATTATTGGCTCCTTTCATTCCCACCAGATGTTGAATTGCCCCTGAAATTCCTAAAGCGAAATAGAGCTTTGGTGACACGGTCTGACCGGAACTGCCCACCTGGTGATAAGGAGGAAGCCAACCCGCATCTACTACGGGGCGAGAACAGGCGATTTGAGCCCCCATGACTTCCGCCAATTCTTTTACCAAATTGATATTTTCTTTTTTCCCAATACCCCTGCCCACAGAAATGATGATGTCTGCACTACTCAGGTCTACATCTATTGTTGTTTCCTGAAATGGGTCTTCTGAGCGGGTTTTTATGATTTCATCACTAAGGGTAATGGATAGATTTCGAATAGTCGCTCCGGCGCCACGGTGAACAGACTCCGACTGGAATGCTGCAGATTGAAATGTAACAAGATAGGGCTGATTTCCTTGAGGTGATACTTCAGCCATCAATTTTCCTTGAAAAATCTGCTTTATAAAAATTGGAGTGCTATTTTCAATGCGGTATGAAATATTGTCTCCGAATAAAGGTTGTTTTAATATGGCACAAACTTTAGGTAAAAAATCCCGAACCATATAGGTATGACCCATGATGACGTATGCAGGTTGTTCACTCTCTATGACCTGAGTTAAAGTTCTTGCATAGCCGTCTGCTGTGTAAGTCTCGAGTAAAGGATGTTCCGCAACAAGTACCTCAGTGATATCTTTGGTAGCTGCTTCTTTAGCCAAAGTCGATACGTCGGACCCCATAATCAAAATAGTTGTGGAAAGATTGAGGTCTTTACCCAACGATTGTCCCGCCGCAACTGCTTCCCAACTCATGCGGTGTATTGTCTGATTATTGTGTTCAAGTACAACAAGTATTTCCATTATTAATCCTATAATATTTTAATATTTCGTTTAAGAATTTCTGATAATTTGTCAACCACCTGATCTATACTACCTGTAATCATTTCCGTTCGTTTTGTTTTTTGAGGTAAATAAACGTGTTCAATAGATTGGAGAGAAGGGATAGAACCTGACAAGTCGTTTTTTTCAATGAGGCGAATTTCCTTTTTCTTCGCAGACATAATCCCCCTTAGAGAAGCATATCGTGGCGAGTTGATTCCGGATTGAATAGTAATAGAGGCAGGTAGTGTCATGGCAACCCACTGAAACCAGCCCGACTCCAGTTCACGTTTCACGCGGATGGATTCACCTGATAATTCGGTTTCAATAACGAGCGTTGCGGTAGACATACCCAAAAGCTCTCCTAAAATAACACCCGTTTGTCCCGATCCAAGATCATCGGATTGTAGTCCGGAAAGGATCAGATCAAAGTTATCATCTTTTATGGCAGCAGCAAATAGACTGGCTATCTCAAATGGATCCGAAGAATAAGGGAATGATTCTTTTATACGTATACCACGGTCAGCGCCTTTTGCTAATGCTTCTCGGATGGCTCGCTGCGCACGGTCGGGGCCTAGACTAACGACCACAACTTCACCCTCTCCTGTCTGTTCTTTAATCTGTAAAGCTTCTTCAAGAGCGAAACTATCACTCTCGTTTATAGCGAATACAACAGTATCTTCTTTAATCCAGGTGCTATCGCTGTTTAATTTTATGAGAGCATCTGAACTGGGGACTTGTTTGACAAGAACACAGATTTTCATTCACTGTTTTCCTTATTATTTATGTGGAAAAAGTTATTGTTCAAATTAAACAATCAGTTGTGAAAATACAACGCAGGAAGTAAAAATCGGTGATGAATAAGTATCCCACCTCAAGCGGGATTAGATGGGTGAGCGATGGGACTTGAACCCACGGCCTCCTGGGCCACAACCAGGTGCTCTAACCAGCTGAGCTACGCCCACCGTCGGAATGAAAGGATTCGAACCTTCTCTCCCTATAATTATCGGGAGTTCCGGGTCATCAAAGGGAAATTACTTCGATGCACTCCGATATTACGTACGAAATATAATGCCACATTTAACTGGTTGCGAGGAAGAATTTAATATGATTTTTTGGATAAATGAAAATGTTGATAGGAACTCAACATTCCAATAAAAAAGGCTGCTCCTTGCAAACCATATTGAAATGTTTGTTATGGTTTTGTTTATTACGAATTTTTATTTCCTTTTTTAAAAATTATTTTAAGGTTTTGACCAATTTTCAATTTCTAATCCTGTAATTCTTTGAAAATGTTTTTCATTATTCGTAACTAAAACCAAATTATGTGTAAGGGCAGTTGAAGCTATTATTAAATCGAAATCGTCTAAACCTTTTCCAGCTTTCTCTAACTTTGATTTTAACATTCCAAAGACTTCAACTAACTCTTGATTTATGGGTAAAATATCTAATGAAGTTTCTATTGTTTTTATTTTTGCAATATTACTTTCCATTTTTTGAGATTTGTAAGCACCATAATAGAGTTCCATTAGTGTAATAACACTTAATTTTAAGGGATCATGCAAATGTTTTTGTAGTTCATTCTTGACAGCTTTATTTCCTTTTAAACTATATATAATAGTATCCGTATCGAGAAGATACATTAAAAACCTCTTGATAACTTGCGAGAATTGCTTCTGCTTTTTTTTAGGTCTTTAATTATTTCATCTGCTTTTTTGCTGTCAATCCATGAGCCGGATAGCTCCAGTAGAGTTTGGGCAGGAGTTTTTAAATTTTTTATTTGATTTTCTTTTGTTAAATATTCTTTTATTAAAAATAAAACTTGCTGGCTAACTGATCGGTTTTCTGATGTAGCCATCTCCTTAATCTGCGAATAAAACTTATCATCAATTCCTTTAATTTGTAAGTTTGCCATTTATAGACCTCCAATTATTTCTTCATGAAATTGTAATATATATTCATGAAATATGCAAGGTTTTTTTTATCTTCTATATATACTCCTATAACAAGATATTAGCTATCACTTCTACTCATTTACGTAGGTTATTCAAACCTAAATTGAGCGATTCTATTCACACTACTGACGATTATTTGTTTACTTACTGGGTTATCGATATTGTAATGAAACTTCAGGTTAATACCGAGGACAAACAAGCTGTTTATCCTACAATAATCGCTCCACTTAGGTCAAAATATAAAATCTGTTGTGACCATCCAAAAGAAGGACAAATTTAATAAGACCATTATTGTCCTATTTCCCTTGACTTATCCATTTGAGCAAGTGTAACTTTCTGCTTCAAGATAGGAATTATATGAGCAAGATCCTTATTAGCATTTTGACTATATGAAGATATGAATTCAGATTTACAGACAATCGAAAAACATATCAGCCAGGAATACAAATACGGTTTTGTCACCGACATTGCCCAGGAGACAATTCCTGCCGGATTGGATGAACAGGTTGTCCGCCTTATCTCAGCAAAGAAAAATGAACCTGAGTGGATGACCCGGTGGCGTTTAAAGGCATATCGTAACTGGATTAAAATGACAGAACCTACCTGGGCGAAAGTAAAATATTCCCCTATCGATTACCAGGCAATCAGTTATTACTCTGCACCTATAAAAGATTCAAAAAAACTAAAGAGCCTTGATGAGGTTGACCCTGAAATTTTAAGAACATATGAAAAGTTGGGTATCCCGTTAGAGGAGCAGAAATGGTTGGCAGGAGTAGCCGTGGATGCAGTGTTTGACAGTGTATCAGTAGCCACAACCTTCAAGGAACAACTTAATAAACATGGTGTGATTTTCTGTCCATTCTCAGAAGCGGTTCAAAAACATCCTGAATTGATTAAAAAGTACCTTGGCTCTGTTGTACCCTACACCGACAACTTTTTTGCCGCTTTGAATTCTGCTGTTTTCAGCGATGGTAGTTTCGTTTACATCCCAAAAGGTGTTCGGTGTCCCATGGAGCTATCCACCTATTTCCGGATAAACGCCGCCAATACAGGTCAGTTTGAACGGACACTTATCATCGCAGATGAGGGAAGTTATGTCAGCTACCTGGAAGGCTGCACTGCCCCCATGCGGGACGAAAACCAGTTACACGCAGCCGTAGTAGAACTCATCGCCCATAAAGATGCTACCATAAAATATTCTACTGTCCAGAATTGGTATCCGGGTGATCCAAAAACCGGTAAGGGAGGTATTTTCAACTTTGTGACCAAGAGAGGAATCTGTAAAGGGGACAATTCCAAAATTTCGTGGACACAGGTGGAAACAGGGTCAGCCATCACCTGGAAATATCCCAGCGTTATTTTAAAAGGAGATCATTCAATCGGGGAATTTTATTCGGTTGCCTTAACCAATAATTATCAACAGGCAGACACCGGCACAAAAATGATCCATATTGGAAAGAATACAAAAAGCACAATCATTTCAAAGGGAATTTCCGCCGGGTACGGACAAAATACTTATCGTGGCAGCGTCAAAATCATGAAGGGTGCGGAAAATGCCAGAAATTATTCCCAGTGCGATTCTTTGCTCATCGGGGATAAATGCGGCGCCCACACTTTCCCTTATATTGACGTCCGAAATCCTACCGCCCGGATGGAGCACGAGGCATCAACTTCTACGATTGGTGAAGATCAATTATTTTACAGCAACCAGCGGGGGATTTCAACGGAGGATGCTATCTCCATGATCGTGAATGGATTTTGCAAGGAAGTTTTTAAAGAGCTCCCCATGGAATTTGCCGTTGAAGCACAGAAACTTATGGAAGTAAGTCTTGAGGGAAGTGTAGGGTGATTAAAAAAATTTTATTTAATCACCCTGGAATTTTTCTATTTACCGACTTATAACTGAGGTATTAAGATGGGAGAAAAATGATCATGCTTGAGATCAAAAATTTACATGTCAGCGTAGAGGGAAAACCAATCTTGAAGGGTATTAATCTTACGGTAAACGCGGGAGAACTCCACGCAATCATGGGACCCAACGGCTCGGGTAAAACTACGTTGGCACAGGTGATTGCAGGGCGGGACATGTATGAAGTCACTGATGGAGAAATAATTTTTGACGGAAAGAATTTACTAAAAATGACTCCCGAGGCTCGTGCACTTGAAGGCGTGTTCATGTCCTTTCAATACCCAGTGGTCATTCCAGGTGTCAATATCACATATTTCCTCAAAACTGCTGTGAATGCAATGAGGAAACATAAAGGTTTAGAGGAACTTGATGCCATTGATTTCCTCACTTTCATCAAGGAAAAAATGCGATTGGTGAGAATGGATGAAAGTTACCTTTCCCGCTCTGTAAATGATGGGTTTTCCGGCGGTGAAAAGAAACGTAACGAAATACTTCAGATGCTGGTACTTGAGCCACGGATGTCCGTTCTTGATGAAACTGATTCGGGGCTGGATATTGACGCAGTTCGGATTGTAGCCAACGGTTTGAACAACTTCCGTAGTAAGGAAAGAGGGTTCCTTGTGATTACCCACTATCAGCGTATCCTCGGCTACATCGATCCTGACTACGTTCATGTATTGAAAAATGGCAGAATAATTAAATCCGGCGGCAAGAACCTCGCATTGGAGCTGGAAGAAAAGGGATATTCCTGGCTTGTAGAAGAACAACCAATCGAGGCATAATCATACGTAAAAAAATAGTAACTATTCAGGCAGAGGCTAAGTCTCAAACCTTCGGGACTTTCTGTGACCTATGACCCAAAGGGTCTCCTATGGAGGAGAAATTCCCTGCCTGTCGCCTGCCCGCCGAGATTGGTCAGGCGGGGCAGACAGGCCTGCCTGACGGTAGGCAGGCGATACGAATAAATATATGTTGAAAATAGTTAAACAATACGCTGATGAATTCAGGAATTTGGATAATGGTCATTTCTCCACAGAGCCTGTAGCAATCCAAAATATTAGAATATCAGCTATGGAGAGATTTACCGAACTGGGTTTTCCAAATAATAAGTTAGAAGAGTGGAAGAACACAAATCTGGACGGTTTGACAAAAACCCTTTTCAAACTACCCTCCGGAAAGCAGACTCAAATTACTCCGGAAACTATTGTGCCATTTTCCATCGAAGGTACTCATCGACTTGTTATTCTGAACGGGAAGTATCTTCCGGAATTATCTAATTTAGATAATCTTCTCACTACCATAGAGATTAAAAATTTCTCTGAAGCTCTCACAGATGATAGCAGCTTACTTGCCCCTTACTTAGGCAAAATTGCGGATTATACAAATCACCCCTTTGTGGCGTTGAACACGGCTTTTATGGATGATGGAATATTCATTCATGTACCAGACAATCAGATCATTGAAAATCCAATCCACCTGTTATACATATCTTCACCGACTGATGAAAACACCGTATTTCATTTACGCAACATGATAATCGTTGGTGTGAATAGCGAAATCACAATCATCGAAGATTATGTCGGTTTGGACAATAAAAAATATTTTACCAATGTAGTAACCGAAATGGCAGTCAAGGAAAATGGGACAATTCATCATATAAAAATTCAGCAGGAGTCTGCGAGGGCACATCACATTTCCACCTTACAAGTCCACCTGGATAGTGCAAGTTCCGTCTCATTGGATTCCTTTATCGTTGGAAGTTCAATGACACGAAATGACATATCTGCGATCCTTAATGGGGAAGGCGCTGATTGCAAAATGAATGGACTTGTCTTAGCAAAAGACAGTCAGCATATCGATAACCACACAATCCTGGATCACGCCATGCCTCATGGTACCAGTAGCGAACTTTTTAAAGGTATTTATACCGGTAAAGCCCATGGCATATTTAATGGACGTATCATCGTTCGGAAAAATGCTCAAAAGACGGATGCACGGCAGACAAATAAAAACCTGTTGTTGTCTGATTCCGCCCTGGTCAATTCAAATCCCCAATTAGAGATTTATGCCGATGATGTAAAATGCACACACGGCTCCACTACCGGGCAATTGGAGGAAGAAGCGCTTTTCTATCTCCGCTCGAGAGGGCTGGATATCAGAACCGCTCAGGCGCTATTGCTCCATGGATTTGCAGATCAGATATTAAACAAAATTTCAAATTTGGCAATCAAAGCCTACCTGCAATCAATCCTGTCAAACTGGCTGTCAGGTATTAAAACTTAAATTATCTCATGTATGATATCCGAGAACTTTACCAGCAGTTGATTATTGACCACAGTAAAAATCCAAAGAATTTTACTGTTCTCAAAGATGCCAATCGGTCAGCAGAGGGGGATAATCCTCTTTGTGGCGATAAAGTGACGATTTACCTCAAATTGGAGGATGACGTAATCCGGGATATCAGTTTCCAGGGGTCAGGATGTGCCATTTCAAAAGCATCTACTTCTATCATGACAACAAGATTGAAGGGGAAAACGGTAGAAGAATTTCAAACCTTTTTTAACATCTTTCACCAAATGGTGACTACTGGTAAAACGGATTCCATAGTCTTGGGAAAGCTTGCTGCTCTTTCTGGTGTCCATCAATATCCTGTCAGGGTCAAATGTGCCACACTGGCATGGCACACAGTAAAAAATGCACTTGAAGATGGCGCAAAGAAAATAGCCACAACCGAATAAGGAATTTTTCAATGAATTATGGCGACCTTGTTACTCTAACACGTGATTGTGATGTTACCATGATCCCTTATGGTGCAAAGATGACCTTAAAAAAAGGTGACCAGATTCGAATTACCCAAGCCCTGGGAGGTAGCTACACAATTTTATTCAATGGAAATATGTTCCGTGTTGAAGATCAGGATGCAGACGCCATTGGTAAAGAATCTATAGTTCAAAACTGGGAGAAAAATGAAAACGCCGAGTTTAGCGAAAAGATGGTCTGGGATGCCATGAAGACATGCTATGATCCGGAGATACCTGTTGATATCGTTGACTTGGGACTTATCTATTCCTGCCAACATTTTCCCCTCGATAATGGTGAAGTCAGGGTAGAAGTCAAAATGACATTGACAGCGCCGGGCTGCGGTATGGGTGGAATTATTGCTGATGAAGTGAAACATAAAATCCTCGGTTTACCAGGAGTAAAAGATGTGGATGTAGAACTTGTATGGGACCCTCCATGGGACCAAGGTATGATGTCTGATGCAGCTAAACTTCACTTGGGTATGTTATAACCGGAAACGTTTAAAAACCGTTAAGAATTCAGTGAAAAACAAGTCAAATTTTATTGATGTAGAAAAAGTGAGACGGGATTTCCCCCTTCTCATGAATCATTATAATGGGAAACCTATTGCATTTCTTGATAACGCTGCAACGACTCAAAAGCCTCAAGTTGTTCTGGACAAATTGAATGAATTTTATACCCAGTACAATGCAAACGTACACAGAGCAATCTATTCCATAGGTGAAAAAGCCACTCAGGAATATGAAGATGCACGTAAAAAGGTGGCAAACTTTATTAACGCTCCCGATCCAAGCACCATTGTTTTCACTCGAG
This sequence comes from Fidelibacterota bacterium, assembly GCA_022562455.1. GTDB lineage: Bacteria > Fidelibacterota > Marinisomatia > Marinisomatales > SCKK01 > SCKK01. Next base: position 18,169 of record JADFPG010000047.1, read on the forward strand.
GAGCCACCGAAGCAATCAATCTGGTTGCTTACGCCTGGGGTCGACACAATCTCTCCCCCGGGGATGAAATCCTCATTACGGAAATGGAGCATCACAGTAATATCATACCGTGGCAATTAGCAGTTAAGGATACAGGTGCGACCTTACGATATATCCCACTTCACCTGCCGGTGGACGGAACACTCGATCTCCATTCATTGGAAGTCAACCTTACCAATCGTACAAAATTGGTGGCGATAGTTCATCAATCAAATGTCTTTGGAACAATAAATCCTGTCAAAAAAATTATCAAAGCTGCACAATCCGTAGGGGCTCTTGTTTTGCTGGATAGCGCCCAAAGTGTCCCTCATTCCAAAGTAGACGTTCAGGCATTGGACTGCGACTTCCTTGTCTTTTCCGGTCACAAAATGATGGGGCCCAGTGGTGTTGGTGTACTTTATGCCAAGGAAACTTTGCTCAATTCAATGGAACCGTTTATGGGAGGCGGGGAGATGATTAGTACTGTTTCAATGGACTATTCTACCTGGAATGATATTCCGTGGAAATTTGAAGCAGGGACACCGAACATTGCCCAGGCTATCGGATTAGGCGCCGCAGTCGACTATCTCAATGAACTTAATATGGAAAGCATTCACGCTTACGAAAAAGAGTTGATGAATTACGCCTCAGATATGCTAAAAAATATGCCAAGGGTCACAATATATGGGAACGCTCCAAAAAGGGGAGCTATCATCATCTTTAACGTGGAGGGAATCCATCCTCATGACCTGGCTCAAATTCTTGATCAAGATGGGATTGCAGTTCGGGCTGGGCATCACTGTGCACAACCCATCATGGAAAGATTAAATGTGGCTGCCACTACAAGAGCAAGTTTTTACGTCTACAATACAAAAGATGAAATTGACCGGCTTGGTGAAGGAATTGAAAAGGCGATCAACTTATTATGCTGATTTCATCATGTTTTATTCAAGAAATAACTTGGATTATTCGCCACAAAGACACAAAGGCACGAAGCTATTTGATAACATTTGGATTAGTCAAAACAAATTAATTTGAAATGTTCACATTTGACTTGCGAAATAACTTCATCATTTTTAATTCTTTGTGTCTTAGTGCCTTAGTGGCTGATGAATAGATCCGGATAAGAAAATAGATTAAACATCAAATTAAAATACAGGTAAACACATTATGCTAAAATTAACTCGAAAAACCGAATATGCATTAATCGCATTAAGACACATGAATAATACCGACAACGTCGTTTCAAGCTCGCGGGAAATTTCAGCCTTATATAATATCCCCTATCCCTTGCTATCAAAAGTGCTACAGAAGTTAGCAAAAATGGATATCTTAAAACCTGTACAAGGCCCTCGAGGAGGATATAAAATTAAAGTAGATCTCGAAAGGATTAGTCTGACAGATTTTTTTGAAGCAATGGAAGGTCCCTTGGGAATTATGGACTGTTCGTTTGATTCTAACTGTGAATTGGTGCCAACATGCAGCATCCAGGATCCCATTAAAAGGATAAACAAAAATATGAGAACTATGTTTGACAAACTGACTGTATATGACGTAACAAATTAGAGAGAATAAAACCATGTTCAAATGAAATTTGGGAGCCAGAGACGTTCTTCTTCAAAATACAGTAATATGTTTTAAGTTTCCTGTTCACTTTTTTCATTTTAAACTTGACCGTCATGCAGAAGATGAAATCGCCTCAGCTGGGAACACTATTTCATGAACATTGCCCAGGAAGTGGCCACGCGGTCTACGTGCGACAGGAAATATATCGGTTCCGTTATCGTCCGGGACAAGACCATTCTTTCTACTGGCTACAACGGAAGCATCCGCGGTCTTCCCCATTGCGATGAGGCAGGTCATGAAATGGAAAATGGCCACTGCATACGAACCATCCACGCTGAAGCCAACGCAATTGTTCAAGCAGCTCGTAATGGTGTCAATATTGACGGTGGAGAAATCTTTGTCACTGCCAGCCCCTGCTACAATTGCTTCAAAATGATTGCCAATGCCGGCATACGAAAAATATACTTTGGGGAATTCTACCGGGATGAGCGTATCAAAAAACATGCTGATGAATTAGGGATTGAGCTCGTTCACTTAGAACAATAAATCTGCCGATGGCTTAATGGAAACTGCCGCAGAGACAATGGTGAAGTCAAGTAGGTTTCAAAAGTGAATGAATCAGTTGTTATACGGAAGTTACTGTTATACATTGTTATACTTTGTACTGTTTGGCTAAATCACCTCAAGTATATGCTAACGTTTGAGTTCACCTGCATTTTGGAGCGTAGCGGAAAAATGTCAGGTGCAACGATTTGTTATGTGTTGGTTTGTTTATAATAGGCGTTAACTACTTCTTTAAATTCAA
>JADFPG010000166.1 GCA_022562455.1 Fidelibacterota bacterium
GGGGTAAGGTAAAATTTTTTGTTTCAGCTTGGCAATCTTTATCGAAAAGGAGTTTATAAACAACACACCCAAAATTCGTTTAAAATAATCTTTTCTCCATCGCAGTGAAACAAAATCGGCTCCAACATAGGGTGCAAGTTCAGGGAAGTTATTCAGGATCACAGGTACGTTTTTTTCACCATATTCCCTGAAATCCTCCATCGCTCTTTCCAGAGTTTTTAATTTGTGCATATATACTTCAATGTCCGGTGCAAAGAAAAGTCCTTGTTGATGGTTCTGCCAGAGCCGGTATGCATATTCCAGATCAACACCGTATCCGGGTAACGCTTCATTAAACAATCCTGTTGTCTCAATAGCTGAGACCTTTACTGATGAACAGCCTAGAATGAAATATTTAAAAGGAAGGGAAGTCCCAGGTTTTACTAACCTGGCTCCCCGTTTCCCGTAAAATATATAGCGTTGATATTTATCTAAATTGTCAGATTCCTTGGGCTTAAGGTTAGAAACAACTCCAATAACTTTTTCGTCCTCATGCCATGTTACATGTTTTGAGATGAAATCCTTTTGGACTTCGATCTCATAATCCAGAAATATAAGTAAATCCCCTGTTGCAGCTTTTATGCCGGTATTTCTGGTTGCACATCTCCCTTTATTTCTGTCGTGGCGGATGACTTTTATTTTATCCTGCCAATCGGGTGAAGAGAGGAGTGTTTCCGTGTTATCGGTGGAGGCGTCATCCACACAGATAATCTCTGTCAAATGTTGAGGATAGTCTTGTTGTAAGAGCGCAGGAATAGTGACAGGCAGGATGTCTGCGCCGTTGTAAACCGAAACAATGATTGAAACTTTCACAATTTGTTGATTATGAGTTTTTCCAATAGTTGAGCATTCTCTTCCCAGGAATAGTGTGAGATGGTTTCTCTTCCAGCCTCGGCTATAACTGATCTCTCTTCACGATTTGTAAGCAATCTTATAACCTGGGAGGTCATAGAATTGACATCACCTATTGGACTCAATAGTCCTGTTTTTTCGTGACTGACATACTCTTGAATACCATCATTGGCAGCTGCAACAACGGCACAGCCACATACCATAGACTCAGCCGGAGGCAAAGGCCATCCTTCACGGTGACTTGGATGAAGAAAGACGGCTGTTTTATTGTAAATGTCCAATAGCTGTTCCGCAGAAGGACGGATTTCCAATTTGATCCAATTTGGCATTTTAATTCGAGGTTTTCGTGATGCGAATATAGTTGCTTTTAATTCTGGTATTTCTTCCTTTACCTGATTGAGAACCTCGATTCCCTCCTTACTTCCTTTGATGGAGAGTCTATGATATAACATGGCGATAGATGGATGACGATCTTCAATTGGTTTGATCAGGTAGAATTCATCCGGGTCGATTGCATTTGGAACGGGGCCTAGCGCCTCTTCGCCAAATTCTTCTGCCTTCCTTTTTAGCCATTGGGCAATAACAATCTTTGTGAGGGGCAACTTCCACGTATATTGAATTACCTCCTCGTTTCCCTGATAAGTTTCATAATTTTGTATAAAATAAAACTTCTTTCCCTTGGTTTCAGGCATAGCATCAACCCAGTAAGCTGTCTGCCAACCTGTGGCAATTATCGCATCTCCATCGGGAATAAATTTGGGGTCGGGTGCAGGGATGACCAGATGTTCCACATCCTGTGGCGTGTCGTAATACGGTTTATCCTCGACGTCGTGTTGCCAATCCCTAAATTTTACTGCTCCGGTTTTTAATAAATCACGAAGACGGTAACCTTCACTCTTAGGAGAAACAAGGGCGATTGTGTGTCCTAATTTTGCAAACTCTTCCGCATATCGATAGACAACTTTGGCGCCTCCCATAGGTATCTTAATGAGAGCAGGAAGAATAAATGTAAGTTTCACCTGAAAATAATTTCAGAAAGACCCAAGTCCCCAGTCTGCCCCGCCTGACCAATCTCGGCGGGCAGGCGACAGGCAGGCAAACCCCAAATCCCAAATTGGAGCTTATCTTTTAACTCTTGATTGATATGACCTCGTTCTCGGTTCTTGGCTCTTGCCTGCCCCGTAGGGAACGTAGTGACCGTACGGGGGTTCTTGGACATTGGTTCTTGTGTCCATAGGAATTTTCATCCTTCCCCGCCTGCCTAAAGTCATTCGGGCAGGTTTGTGGCGAATCCGCCATAAGAGTTTCATTAGGTATCTATGAAGTGTTGAGGAATCGATTTAATCGTTGAATATAGCGTGATAAACTTCCAGGGTTTTTTTAGCAACCTTATCCCAAAGAAAGTTTTGTTGTATGTGCGATTTCAATTTATTGTTTGTTTTATGTTCCAGAGCCTGAAGGATTCCTCTTTTAATGGATTCAACAGAGTATGGGTCAACGTAAGTGGCTAAATCACCAAAGTATTCTTTTGTGCCACCATATTTCGTAATAACCACATTTGCCCCGGCAAGCCCAGCTTCCAGAGCTGCTATCCCCGGTGTTTCATATTTGGCCGGTAGAACAAATACTTTCGAGGCAGCATAAGCGGAGGCAAGCATATCTGAGTCATGAGATAATCCTTCGATGATGGTAATGTTCTTATTTTTATCGGCTTCCTGAAAGGTTAATTCGGCTTCTTTGGATGGTGTTACTTTACCGATAATGACGGCAGGATGATCGATGTCCTTTAGTGCCCTGACCAACCCTAATACGTTTTTCCTGTCTCTCCCGATGTGTCCCACATTAAGGATAAAATCCTTTATCCCATATTTTTTGTAAAACAGCTCAGGATCGGCATTGGCAAACCGTTCTTCTACACCATTGGGGATTACATGAATTTTTTCCTGGGATATCCCGAACCCTTCGGAAATGAGATTAGCTTCATCTTGGGTATTGGGTAAAATTCTATCAGCATTTCGACAAATATCCCCAGTAATTCCATAAGCTGACCATGTCCCCCGGGCAATATGCCTCATAAAGTGATCTACAGATGAAACCCATCGGACTGTACGGGGAGATCTGCGGGTAAAAAATATGGGACTGATGACGTACTTAATGTGATGTGCGCTGAGGTAAGCAGCCAAATCATAGTTCCCGATAGTGGAACCAAATAAATGAAAAAGGTCCCATTTGTTGGGATTTAGGTCTGTTTGCCACATGTCGAGTAATTCTACGTGAATGCCCATTTCGGAAAGATATTTCTTTGTTTGAATGATCTGAGTTTTAGGACCCCCATGCCGCATCATGACCGTAGGGTAACTGGCAAATACAATTTTCATTTACTTAGGCTCCAGTAGTATTGCAAAATATCATTTACGATCATTTTATAATGAATGCGACTGAGCTCCGCCATGGATACCGGGTAATCAAAACCGGTTTCGGAGGTTTTCCACTGAATGCTATCCAGGTCAATTTTTTCCTTCAATGGTACGAGACTCCATCTATTGTTATCTACTCGAATGCAAAGTCGCATCGTCGGGTCAACATTATTTATTTTTTGTATCAGTGAATTATCCTGATAAAATATTTCCATTTTATGTGTTGATTTTTGTTTCCACCACTCAGCATAATTTAACAATGAAGTAGGCTGTAAGTTATGTTCTTGAACCAAATTAAAAATAAATTTTATCACTTCCAGGTTTACACCCGTCGGATGATCATAAATAAAAAAGGGGAATTGAAACCTCAAGCATTGTTGAAGGAAATTTTCATAGTATTGCTTCATTTCTTTGGTCGAGTGATGAGCGTTTCTCAATCGTGCCGTGGTGATGGGATGTACGGGAATTTGAAGCACGGATGAAAATCGATCCTCTAAGTAGGGATAATATGGAAGATCGTCAAAATCCAATGCAAATTCGGAAGAATATACGAACCCATGGTGTTCAATAGCTTTTGCCAGAGAAATATTCCACTTGCCAAAGGGAGAGGCATATCCCTTAGGAGATATAGTTGCTTTCAGTAAAACATCGATGCCCTTTTTGACGTCCCGTTCATTTCTTTGATACTGCCGCCAAATTCGATGTTGATGACCGTGTAACCCGATTTCCTGGTTGTCCATATTGGAGAATTGTTCGATAAAAGATTCTGAGCTTCCTGTTTCTACAAACCAGGTCGCTGGTATGTCATGTTGACAGCAAAGGTCATAAAGGGTGTTTAATTTATCCGGTGTTGAAAAGTCCGTATCTATTCGAAAATTAAATATTGTTTCCTGACCATCCGGAAAAGGCCAAAGATAGGCAAAGGGGACGTTGCGCTTTGAGTGAAGATATTCCAGGACGCTTTGCACCATAGATCTTACGGTGTTCTTAGATTGCCTCGATACTCTTTCGGATGGGAGGAGAGGTCCCGAGGAAGGGAAATTTCTCCGTGTCACTTGACAGCTTAAAACGGTTGATGACAGACCACCGGGGAGGACAACCGCATATCCTTTTCCTATTTGAACAGTTTGGATAAGTTTCCGTCCAAGATCACTGGTGAGATCCGTTGCGTGTAATGGAAGTATGAGACTTTTTTGTATAAAACCGGGAACGATACGGGGAAATTGGGTGTTTATATCGGCATCTACAAATTTCACATAATTTTTGTATGTGTTGGTTTTGAAAAGCCATTCAGCAACATGGGCTTCACATAACAGGGCACCCCCCTCTTTAATATATTTTAGGAGTCTCACCTTTGAGACTTGATCCGATTTGGAACTTACAATGATGGTGCTGTATTGCTCTATTTCCAAGGTACGAACATCCGTGATTTCCTCAAATGAGACGCCAATCTGTGATAATAAGATATGCCATTGAGGGAGCAATTCCGTCACGCCAATTACCAGTCTCATACCAATAAATCCTTTAAGAATGTCAGATCGCTTCGATTTATCCCTGATGCTATTGCGAAGATGGGCAATGTAATCAAAACTAAAATTAATGACAGCAGTTTGTGATCATATCCTAATTGAGTGTATAGAATTAAGAGCACAATTGTACACAACAAAGGGAGGAAAAAAGTTCTCCCGATTTTAAGTGAAATCTTCGTACTGAGGTTCCTCATCATATATAACATAGATGTGACTTGGAAAAATATCAACCCAATAGGTGCAATGATAGTAGAAGGGTAAGGTAACGGAAATAACATAATGGCAAAGAATACTAATCCTCCAATCATAAGTGACTGGGTATAGATTTTCTCTTTCCCTAATGCAATCATTGTAAATGTGAATACACTGTTCTGCACCGTGATTACAAAGTATATGACTAACAACTGGAATATTAATCCTGATGCATGGAATTGAGGACCAAATATGATGGTGAAAATAGAGTTTCCTGCAAGGATAAAAACGGTTGCTATATAAAATGTGCCAGTGGATATGTACTTCAGG
>JADFPG010000167.1 GCA_022562455.1 Fidelibacterota bacterium
CAATATAATGTGTTGGGTATTTTTTCCCCAATAGTCAGTAACTCCCCGACTTTGTAAAGGTGGACAGTCTTCTCGTTAATGAAAAAATACTACAACCTGAAAGAGAACATCCACTATATACTAACAGAAAGAATTTCACATCTTTTTAATTGAAAATGATAGTAATTTATAACGTTAATCGTTGGGGGTACTTAAATAATCAAGGTACAAGGTTCATCCTGAAGTTTCGGGATATTACTTGTCCGCAGGATGCTGTGTACAGTCAGCCTAAAAATGAAAATTCCTACCCGCCTGAACTACATAGTCGGGCAGGCCCGCCTGCTCCCCAGCTTGTCTCACTCTGTGAGTGGCGGGCAGGTACAATCAAGTTAATATCCCGCCGCCTGTCCGTCCTTTCGGGATTCCGATGCTCCGTAATAGACACCTTGTTCAGAATCCCAGAGAATAGCTTGATAGCCCCCAAACCCACCTTTGGTTACTTGTACTTTATGACCTTTTTGTTGTAGTGCTTCGATAACGTCAGAAGAAAATCCGGATTCCAGATTCACGATTCCTCCATCAATCATTGATTCTCCTGTGGGTTGAGAACTTCCTGTATGGCGAATTCTGGGCGCATCTCCCGCCTCCTGCAGATTCATGCCAAAGTCCATGATGTTGACCAATATTTGAACGTGCCCCTGTGGCTGCATGGCTCCCCCCATCACACCAAAACTCATGAACGGTTTGCCATCTTTCGTGACAAACGCCGGGATAATCGTGTGGAAGGGTCTCTTGTCGGGTTCAAATACGTTGAAATGACCTTCCTCCAAACTGAACAACTCTCCCCTGTCTTGAAGGATAAAGCCGAGGTCTCCAGGCGTCATCCCGGAGCCCATGCCCCGGTAGTTACTCTGAATGAGAGATACCATATTTCCATCCTTGTCAGCCACGGTGAGGTAGATAGTATCGCCATCTTCCAGGTTACCGGGTTCGTAAGTGAGAGCTGCACGGTTTGGGTCAATGAGTTTTCGCCGTTCATCGGCATAGTCCTTGGAAATCAGATGCTCTACCGGAATTTGGTTGAAAGCCGGATCGGCATAATATTTTGACCTGTCCTCGAATGCCAACTTCTTTGCCTCCACAAATGTGTGGATATACTCAGCGCTGCCAAATCCCATGGATTTTATATCGTATTCTTCCAGGATATTCAGGATTTGCAGAGCTGCGATCCCCTGACCATTGGGAGGCAGTTCCCAGACATCGTATCCCCTGTAGTTGGTGGAAACAGGTTCAACCCATTCGGATGTATGGGAAGCAAGGTCTTCATAAGTGAGGAATCCCCCTTGCTCCAGAATATATTCGGCGATGGTCTGGGCAATCTCACCTTTGTAAAAAGCATCCCGTCCTCCTCTTGCAATTTTTTTCAATGTTTTTGCCAAGCGTGGATTCTTGAAGATTTCCCCCTTTTTAGGAGCGTGACCGTTGGGCATAAAGGTTTCTGCAAAGCCAGGGAATTCCTTGAGGATAGGGACACTCTTTTCCATGTAATAGGCAATCAGCTCAGTCACAGGGAAACCGGTTTCTGCATAATCAATGGCAGGTTGAAGAATCTTTTGCATGCTCAGTTTTCCAAATCGCTTGTGCATTTCAAACCATCCATCCACACAGCCCGGGACTGAAACGGGTAACGGTCCGCGTGAGGGAATGCGAGTGTAGCCGTGATCACTAAAATATTTGAGGGTCAGGGATTGGGGAGAACGGCCACTGGCATTAAGACCGTAAAGTTTTTGGGACGGGGCATCCCAAATAATGGCAAATAAATCTCCACCGATACCGTTACCCGTTGGTTCTACTAAACCGAGCACGGCATTTGCCGCAACGGCAGCGTCTATAGCGTTTCCACCTGCTTTAAGAATATCTAATGCCACTTGTGTTGCCAGCGGTTGGCTGGTTGCTGCCATACCATTTCGGGCAATGACTTCGGAGCGAGTAGCAAAAGGCAAACCTGTAAGGCGATTCTGTGAGATTGCGGTGTTATGAATGATCATTAATGCGGAAAATAGAATAATATATCTCATAATGTATCCCCTTAATTTGATAGATGAGACGATTATTTTGATTGAAATATAGCAATTCCGGTAGTACCCTGTTCCAATGGGAATCTTGTTGGCTTTGATTAAAAATGCAATGAAATTGTGGGTTTGGATGAAACTATTCTGTAACTTTGCTTAAAATCCTTTCAACTTCAAAATAAGGAGCAAGTCATGAGAATATATCTTTTAGTTATCGTGTGGTATCTCCTATTTAATTCCAACATTGCTTATTCCCAAGAACTTCCTATCCGTCCGGTATCGACCTACTCCATTGTGGCGCTTGATCCTGAGACAAAAGAGTTGGGTGTGGCAGTACAGAGCCATTGGTTTTCTGTCGGTCCCATTGTTCCCTGGGCTGAAGCAGGTGTGGGAGCGGTAGCGACTCAATCATTTGTGAAAATTGACTACGGTCCGGATGGGCTCAGGTTAATGCGAGAGGGACTTTCTGCAAGGGAAACACTTGAAAAGCTGATATCAGAGGATACGGGTCAAGCAGTGCGTCAGGTGGCTATGGTAGATATTCAAGGAAACGTGGCGACTCATACAGGGGCTCGATGTATTGCAGCGGCGGGTCATCAAGCAGGCAAAAATTACTCCGTTCAGGCAAATTTGATGGAATATCCTACTGTCTGGCCAGCCATGGCGGAAGCCTTTGAACGGACAAAAGGTGATCTGGCAGATCGGATGATGGCGGCACTGGAAGCGGCACAGCGGGAAGGGGGAGATATCCGGGGGCGGCAATCTGCAGCCATGCTCATAGTCTCCGGTGAACCAACCGGTGTGCCTTGGAAAGATGTAATCCTGAATCTCCGGGTAGAGGATCACCCCGAACCGTTAAAGGAATTAAAACGGCTGATCCGTATTCATCGGGCATACAAACATGCCAATAAAGGGGATGAATTGCTGGAAGTGGATGATATCGAGGGAGCGCTCAGGGAGTATAGTCTGGCGGAGGAATATTATCCCGAAAACATCGAGCTTCCTTTTTGGACAGCGGTGACATTGGCAGGAACAGGACGATTAGAGGAAGCACTTCCTATATTCAAGAAAGTGTTTGCTACAAATGAAAAATGGCGAACACTAACTCCTAGATTGGTGAAATCGGAACTACTACCGGATGATCCGGATATGTTGAAAAAAATTATCAATCAGTAGCCCCTTGCTGGAATCAGCATTTATCTGCACTTCCTGTAAAAAACCATATGAGGGGCAAGAAATTCCCACCCTCTGCTCCTGTGGTCAGCCCCTGGAAATCAGGTTGGATCTGGTAAAAACGGCCTCTGCTACTGCAACTGCTACTATCAATCAAACCGATCTCTCCCTCTGGCGCTATCGATCTGTTTTACCTCCCATAAAAGATGAATATATCACGACACTGATTGAAGGATGGACGGCTTTAAATCGTGCTGAGGACTATCTGGGTGTTTCCCTCTATTTCAAGGATGAAACGGTAAATCCCACGGGTTCTTTCAAGGATCGGGGGATGAGCTTGGCCATCTCTCACCTCCGTAGTTATGGAATTCGTGCTGTCTGTTTGCCATCGGCGGGGAATGCAGGTGTGGCGGCAGCCGCCTATTGTCAGGAGGCAGGAATCGAATGCCACGTCTACTTACCTGAAACCATCCCCACACCCTTTGTTGAAGCAACAGAAAAGTATGGGGCAACGGTTCGTCTGGTGGGGAAAACCATAGCCGATGCGTCAAATGCCATGAAGAAAGAAAAACATGAAACCTGGTTTGATCTCTCCACGTTGAAGGAACCGTTTCGTGTGGAAGGGAAAAAGACATTAGGGTATGAAATTGCAGAACAGTTGGAGTGGTGTTTCCCCGATGTGGTGGTCTATCCCACGGGTGGTGGAACAGGATTGATGGGCATGTGGAAAGCATTCAACGAAATGAAAGAAATGGGGTGGGTTGAAGGCAACCTTCCTCGTATGGTAGTGGTTCAGTCCTCGGGATGTGCTCCTATTGTTAACGCATTTGAGAAAGGGTTGAAGAAACACCAGCCGTGGCAAAAACCAGAGACATCCGCTCTTGGCTTGAATGTCCCGAATCCCATTGGAGGGTCCTGGATGCTCAGAGTTTTACAGGAGAGTACAGGTATAGCTGTGATGGTGGAGGAAGAAGAGATTCCAGCGGCGTGGAAAGAAGTGGCCGTCGTTTCAGGAACCAAGCCATCACCGGAGGCTGGAGTGGCATGGCTCGGTTTTAAATCATTGGTGGATTCAGGTTGGATTCACCCCAAAGAAGTAGTGATTATACCGATTACCGGGAGTGGGGAAAGATATGGATGAAAAGTATTAGGGTGTTAATGTGCTCAAGTGCCTGCCCCGTAGGGAGCGTAGCGACTGTACGGGGTTAAGGTGTTAAGGTATTTGAACATCTGGTTTCCATAAAGATTTCCGAAAGGGGGATGCTATGAAAGGGTTCAATTGGCAAAAAGGTTTGATTGCTGCACTCGCGGCGGTGGCAGTTGGGTTGCTATTATTTCTTATCTTGTTTGGTAATCCCCTGTCACAGCGTATTATCTATAGCAACGAATTTGGTCAGAGTCAAAAACTGATAGACATCTGGAAAACGATGGAACCGCTGCCAGCTATTACTCCATTTGTGGATAATCTGTTTGATGTTACCCCAAAAAAGCTTTCTGTCATCCTCATACTTTATTTCTGGACATTAGGCGTGGTAAGACTGTATGCATATTTGAAACAATATCTACCAGAAAACCATCGTGATAGAGTGCTTATGTTAAGTTTCATGTTATGGCTGATGTTTTTATTTTTTGAGGTATTCTTTCCATTCAACATCTTGGGTGAGCCATTTTTGATTGTCTGCTATGAGTTGTTTTTAGAAGGGATAATCTCTGTCTCTTTGGCATGGACAGTAGTTAAACTCTACACCTAACTCGGACAAAGCCGTGCCACAGGCATCCCTACGGGAAAACCATCGTCTGAGGATTGAAATTTGCCCAGATGTGGACGGTATCACCGGGTGCGTATGTACCACTTCCATACCCACTTTCTACCATTAATAAAAAGGCTGGCAACCCCAAAGCCACCAGCCTTTTTTGTTGGTGTTTTTAACCTGTGTTAAAACATGAGACGAATTCCGAGCTGCATCCGCCACCGGGAGAATTCACTGAAGTCATTAATGAAGGTTTCCGTTGCTCCACTGAAATTTAAGACGGGCTCACCATCATCCGTCCAAATTTCATTGCCATCTTCGTCTCTTGCAATTGACAAAGGAGAT
>JADFPG010000168.1 GCA_022562455.1 Fidelibacterota bacterium
AAAGATACACAACAAACTCCATCTTTCATAAAATTGCATTTGATATGGTAATCGATCACCCTATTACAGCATATACAGAGGGATTGAAAAAACTCCACGCTTTTCTTTTAACTGATCAATAACGTCACTCATGTTTCGCAGTCAAAATTCATTACGATTTCCCCGCCTGACTGGGCGCCAGATCGGGCAGGTATGTTACAAGGTATACGGTATATGGGTAAAGTAATATGATGATACGAAAGGTAGCTTTTCCGAGTTTCTTTTTGCTGTTCTTTCTAAGCTGTTCACGTAACATCCCCAGCACTATTCCTGAAACTGTACCAGTGACTAATATTGATATTGAGACGGTCAAACTTACACATCTTGAGTTCCCCGGTAGTGAATCAACTCTTGATAACTTCTCATATCTTTCAAGCATCAATCTTCTGTTACCCTGTCCCGATGTAACTTTACCCGACCAATCAAATCTCCTTCCCAACGCTGCACGCCAATATCGAAACGGGATTCACCGCGGAATCGATTTTCAAGCCGATTACGGCACTCCGGTTCTGTCTGTTATGGACGGCATTGTAATTCGTTCCGACCACAGTTTTCAGGAAGTAACCCCCCTTTTCCGCCAATCACTGTTAAAGAAAGCAGCCCAGATTGGGCGGACACCCTTTGATGTGTTTGACAATATTTTACTCGGGAGAAGTGTCTTTATCGATCACGGTACTGACCTTGTCCCTGGTAAACGTTTGTTATCTATCTACGCTCATCTCTCTGAAATCGACAGCGTCATACAAGTAGGGCGGGAAGTAAAAACAGGACAAATATTAGGATTGGCAGGGAATAGCGGGACAAGTGATGGTACAAAAGGAAATAAAGCCGGAGCCCACCTCCATTTTGAGCTTATCATTCAGGATGCAGAGGGGGAACGGTATATGGGGCAAGGTTTGGAGTTTCAGGAACTCAATATATTACTCAATTCAATCTTTGTCCAAAAAATAGAGGGTACCAAACAGTTATAAACTTTCTTGTGGAGTACTGTAAGAAGAAATAAACTTGTTATTAATACGTATCTTATAACTCTCAACCAAGGATTGGATCAGAATTTTCTCACTTGATATATCAGGATTTTCTTCGGCAAGTTGGGAAACGACTTCTTTACGTAAAACATTTAACTTTTTCCGTTTTCCCTGGTGTTCGATGTGTCCGTGCCACTCGACATCCCGAGTCTCCTTTGCAAACAGAATAGTCAGATAGCGATAAAAGACATGTTCCAGAGTCAGCCTTAAACTTTTTTCTGATAAAATCAGTGACTGTGCAAGCAAAGGACCCATTGCCTCAATATAGTAGTATACCGAAGTGGTCTCTGTTGCAGTTAATTGCGGAATCTCTGCACTGAATACATCTCCATCAGCCGTCATTGCAACATCGTTATCTGTTACCCAATCATCATCAGTCCACCAAAGGGTTGCTGTAATGGCATCGCCATTGGCATCAATGATTGTAGCCGATATTTCAAACGGACCGGTATCTGTTGTTGTTACCAATTCATCGACGTCCGTTATCTTTGCAGGCGATGCTACATCAAAGTACTCGATAGCACCAACAAGGAAGTCAGCAAAGGCATCATATGTGATATCACCTTCAGCCGTAGTATCAACTGCTGCATCTACCATAAAGCCTAAATTCACTGCCTTATAAGTAGAAGTCTCCTTGACGGCTCCATAGATGTTTCCATCTGTAGCTCCAACAAATATTGCGGTTGCATCGCCCGATAAATCAAAGTAGTCACCCCAATTTGTGGTGCCATAGATACCGTAATGTTGTAGAGCTATTCCACCTAATGCCTCTGTGAATAGGGAATCCATCGGCGTGACATTCTGTCCGTAGAACACAGTATCCGCAGTACTCACGCATGGTGAACCTGAACAAGGATCATTGGTACCGCCAGTGAATCCAAAATAATCATAGGCAAAATCACTGGCAGTAAATGTAGGAACATCTGGCAAACCATGACCATAAAACCAGTCCTGATCAGCCAGTAGGAGATTGCCTCCGTTATCGAGAAAATCACCATATCCTGGGTCTTCTTCTTCGGCAACTACAGGGACAGTATTATTACCCCAACCGTACACAATGATGTTGCTCCATCCAAAACCAATCACAGAAGCATCGATTCCATTTCTGTCACTAGCATTCCAGTATTCATAGACAAAGCTATTTTCATCAAGAACGGTACGATAAAGATCCAAAGCTGCTTGATCACCACTCTCACTATCCGCAATAATTAACAAATCCGCATAAGGATTTGCAGGCTCAGTTCTTTCAAAGAACAGCGATGGGAATGATCTACTATAAAGTCCAGCCAGATCCAATGCATCGAAATAATATTCGGTCTTATCGCCAGTTACGCCAGCAGGTATCGTGGAAGTCAGCGTAAAGCCAATAGCCGTATCGCCCGTAACGGTTGCTGCCAGTGTATTCCAATCACCACCATTAAGAGAATAGACAAAGTTTCCTGAAGCAATGCCTTCTAAGGCTGGATCCAGGGTATTATCGAAAGCGCTTGCCGTAACGTAACAGCATCGGTACTATACGTATCGTTCGTCTGACGAGCTATAACTGTTGGTGGCGGGTCTTCATAGAAGATCACCACCGTACCATAGCTTCAATGCCTACACTTGTTCCATAGTGGGACCACTTCTCGTCACCATCCTGATTGGGTTCAAAGTCCCATGTATGTAAATAGTTACCAGCATTACTATCATCCGCCAACAACATTGGATGTGACAGGGGTGCCAGCCGTATCAGCTAAACCTACCCCCGTAATGATAGGTATCGCATCTTCAGCATGCTCAATCCGGTCTGAATAGTTGGTGTATCCGAGTAACCCTGTAGGATCGAAGATCATGTCCGTAAAGATAGCGTCCCCTGTTATGGGGTCATTTGCCACACCGTTCATCATGGTATCTGCCACGTCATTGAAGACCTTTGTGACACCCATCACCTGGTTGAAGAAGGACCAGTCAGGAATATCAACGGCGGCATCAAAGGAATAATAGGCTCCCAGGTAGTCTTGAGCCAATATTCCCAGATTCCCACCATTTGCCACAAAGTCCGTCAGCAAGTTTACTTCCGCGCTATCATTACCGATACCAAGCGTAGCAAAAGCACCGCCATTCCATATTAACGTTGAAGTATTCTGCATGGCCTCTGCACTGGGCAATAAGCCAATTGATCCCACATCCCACAGGAAGTACTCATATTCGCCCTCAAGTGAATTCCCAACATAATCGGTTAGCCAGAATAAATCGAATATCCCTTTCACCAACACAGTTTTCTCTTTCGACTACGCCTACTCAGACATGGGAATTTTGCAGGGCGTCCAGCGGTTCACCATCTCACTGAGTTTCTGAGAGCTCATCAGAATGATCCTTCGGGCAGTTCCCAAGAATCAAGTCCCAAATTCCCGCCGAAATGGCACCCCCTTCCCGTAGAGACTCTCCATAGGAGTCCTTTGTGACCTTCGGAGTGGGACAATCACTAATCTTCAGTCCCTAGCTCCGTTTCCACCTTTTTCTCCGCCTCTTCTTTTGCCCGTTTGCGATCGTACTTCGATTTGTCCTTTTCTATTTTTTCAGAAGGGATAGGATGAGTAGATTTTCGGAGGGATTTTTTAAAAGAAGATTTTCTTGGATTTGCAGTTGTGGTTTTCTTTTTTCCTTTCTTAACCGTGATTCTTTTACCCTATTTAGCTTTTGTTAAAGAAATTTTGGACTGATCCATCCTCCCGCCTTGTCCGAGAATGATGTCCACAAGGAGCACAATGTCGAAAACATCGATAACAGTATCGTTGTTAAGATCGGCAGCCCAGGCCTGCTCCTCCGTTGGTAGCGGGCCGATGCCAAGCATGAAATTGATGATCTTGATCACATCATAAATGTTGAGAATGCCATCACTATTCACGTCCCCTTTCATAAATGTGCACCCCTCAAAGTGCACCACGAATAGGCCGTTGGAAATATCTGAAACGTAGGCGTAACAACTTTCGGTGAAGGGGTAGGTTCCCCAGGCCCCTTCGTACAGCCCGGAACTATCTGGATAGGTGTCGTAATAGCCCGCTGTTACTGGATTGTACGGATCGGAAATGTCGATAACCTGAAGTCCTAAAACATAGTGACTGGCGTAGATGTAGTCGTCCCGGACAAACACATTATGTACAGACGCCGGCAACCCATCATCAGCCATCCACTCCGACACCATGTTGATATTACTAAAGTCACTGATGTCCCAGATTTTTATGTGTCCGCCTGTCATTTCATCAGCCGTTATGAGAAAGTTCCCGTCTTCAGTCAGCCAGCAGGAATGAGCTTTGCCTGAATAAGTCCAACCGGTAACAGTTGTAGGATTTGTCTTATCAGAAATATCGATGATGTACATAGTACTGGATTTGATACCACAGCCGTAAGCGTAATCTCCCCGTACATAAACATCATGTAGATATTCCCTCGTCCATCCTCCCACTTTCACCAGTCGGGCAGGATTGCTCAGATCGAGGATATGAAGGTCATCACCATCCGCACCCACCACGTATAGATAGCCATCCGACTGGAAGATGTTGTGGGAATTGGTTACACCCGTCCATGTATAAACCAATTGGGCATTGGGTGGATCTTGAATGTCCACTACCTAAATCCCCTGAGAAGCTTCCGTCCCCACATACATATAATGATCATACGTTTTAATATCCCGCCAGATGGAACCTTGACCTGAAATAAATGCACCTTTTGTCGGATTACCGGGATCTGTGCTCACATCTACAATGGATGTTCCTGTGTAGGTGCCCACCAGGGCATATTCCGTCCCATCACTGGCGACATACCCCCAGATATCTTTCAAATCCTGAGCATAAGCAAGATGCCCCATTAATTCTGTATTAAGCGCTTGAGCAGATAGCATTAGTGGTAGAAAGAGTATTATCTTAAACAGCTTCATAATAATTGATTGGGAAGTTAAACAATTATTTCTAAAAAGAAAAAAGATGGCATCCGTCAACTGACTGATGCCATCTTTATCATTCCCAACATAGATTTTAATACGCAGCCGCTCCTCCTTTCCCTCTTGGATCAGGGACACCAATATAGGCTTGTTTTTTGTCACTCCAGGCGATGGCTTGAACTCTCCCTAATCCCTTCTTATTATCAAGCTTTATTCCTTTCAACCTAAGCCCAATCTTTAAAAAAAGTGAGGTATGCTTCTCTATAAACAGTTTATCCGGTAT
>JADFPG010000048.1 GCA_022562455.1 Fidelibacterota bacterium
GATTGTACAGCAGAAATAATTTTCTCCATCAGTTCACCGGACGAAAGAGCCAAATTATCTCTCACCAACGTTTCAAGCCTCTTCTCCCCGAATTCCTCTTCATTGGCGTCCATCGCCTCAGTCACGCCATCTGAATAAATTACCAGCACGTCCCCAGGGTGAAAAGGCACCACTTCTTCTTCATAAGCCACATTTTCCATAAATCCGAGCACAATACCGCCTGTCCCCAATCGTCGAGGTCCTGCTTCTCCCGAAAAGAGAAATGGGTGATCGTGACCTGCACTGGTGTAACACAACTCGTTTTTCCGTGTATCGAGAATCCCGTAGAACAGGGTGGCAAATTTTTGTACATCGGTACTTTGAAAGAGCAGTTTATTCGAACGCCGGAGACAATCCTTACACGAGGATGTAGAAAGGGTCTGCCCCCGAAGGGTCGCCTGGAGGTTCGCCATTAGCAACGCCGCCGGCATTCCCTTTCCCGAGACATCCCCCAGGCAGATCGCCAGCTTGTGGCCATTTACAGAAATAAAATCATAATAATCTCCTCCGACTTCTTTGGCGGGAATGCTCTTTCCAACGATGTCATACCCAGCAATGCGAGGAGCTTCCTTGGGCAGCAAGTTCATCTGAATCTCGTAGGCTACTTTGAGCTCTTCTTCCATATGGAACAGCATTTGTTCCTCTTCATACAGGCGGGCGTTTTCGATGATCTGTGCTGATTGAGCGGCAATAATAGACAGAAGGCGTTGATCTTCAGATGTGAAACCTTGTTCGGATTGCTTGTTGAAAACATTCAACAATCCCATCATTCGGCCTTTCAAACGCAGTGGAACGCTGAGAAGCGACTGAACAGGAAAGTCTTCTCCGGGAGCCATCCTGAAGCGTTGGTCGTTTTGAAGATCGTTGATGAGTAGTGGTTTCTGATTTTTTAACATCCATCCGGAGAGTTGGAGGCCAAAATGATAGGGGACAACATCAATTTTTGAGTCCATCTCCCGGACCATGGTTCGAAAAGGACTATCCGGTTTTTCCTGATCGAGAAGCAGAACCGCCCCCTGTTCCACCTTCAAATGTTTGATGCATTTCTGGATAATAAGCTCCACTACATCATTCAGTTCCCGGGCAGAACTCACAGCAACGGCTATATCGTTCAACACCGAAAGTTCCTGAACTGCAGCCTGTAATCGTTGTACTTCAGAATGATTTGTTTTCATCAGACAAATACTCTGTTAGAAAGGTTTATTTTGTCTTTCTAATCAGTACTATAGCTGGCAACGGCTTCCTCAACCGTATCAAAGCTATCGAACACTTTTGTCAGTTGTGTTGCCATAAAGACGCTGTAGATCTTCCGGGTGGGACGGGCAATCCTTAAATCACCCTCTGCATTCCGTAAAGATGTATACGAGGCAAGTAACGATCCCAACCCAGTACTGCTAAACCACTTTACTTTCCCCATATCCACCACAATTTTCGTCTGACCCTTTGCAATCAGTCCTTTGACATACGGGTGTAAATTAATGCTTTCAGGACCATTCATCATCCTCCCTGACAGGGTCAATACAGTGACATCCCCATTAACTTTTTCTTTGATTCTCATTTGTTACTTCTCTCCTTTTTTCCTTTTGATTTAATATACTTTATTAAAGTAATTTTATTGGTGCTATTTGCCTTTCGCTCATAATACACGTCATCCACAAGTGTCTTAATAAGCGGAATTCCCAAACCTCCATCTTTATATGTTGAGAAATCCTGGTGAATATCAAACGGTTCAATATTATCAAAATCTATGGCATCTCCCTTACTAATCACGATAGCTTTTATTGCTGTTTCGTTAATGTGTAATTCAAGATTAAAATACGATTCTTTTTCAGGATGAATTCCATACCGTATCGCATTTTGGCAAGTTTCTCTAATTGCCATTTCCATACGATTTGCGTCCATCTCATCCAATCCATGTTTCCTGCATACAGAATGAATCGAATCTCTTGTTTGATCTGAGTACATTCGATTCCCGGATATTGAAAATTTACAGCTTGAATTAGATGTCATGGAATAATAATGTTTGAATCTATTTTTCTAAATATTCACTATACTAAATTGCTACCCTTATTTACGTAAGCAGAAAATACAAATTACAAAGCTATGGTAAAAGGAAATGATATAATTCACAAATCATTTGCTCAATCCCAAATTTTGAAAACTATATTTCTGTTATATAATGATTAATTCTCGTAGTTTTTACGAACAGTAACATGCAATTATTTGACAACCTTTTAGAATTCCATATGTCTTAAACTATATGAATCGACTACCGAATGGATCAAGAAACCGTCAAAATCATAAGAAGCGCTCAATCCGGAGATACGTAAGCATTTCATCGTCTTGTTGCATTATATGACAGACAGGTCATGGGTCTGGCATTGAAATTAGTCAACGATATTTTTAACGCTGAGGACATTTACCAGGAAGTTTTCATGAAAGTATTTAAAAACATAAAAAAATTTAGATTTGATAGTGACTTCAGTACATGGCTATATCGCATTACCGCAAATACAGCATTTAATTTTCAAAAAGGTATGAAAAAACACTCTGGAAAATACTCCTATGAAAATGAGGATGTCGATCAATGGCTACCTTCCCATGACTCAGTTAGTTCGGATCAACAAAGAGAGATGCAAACAAGTATCATGAACGCCATGAACACATTACCACAAAAACAGCGTACTGTGTTTATCATGAAGCACCTGGAACAGTTAAAAATCATCGATATTGCCGGAATATTAAACTGTATAGAAGGCACAGTAAAAAAGTATCTTTTCCGTGCGATAGAGAAACTGAGAGTTGAATTAAAAGAATATCGATATGCCTAACCCATTGAATAATAGACTGAAAAAACAAGCTGCTCTCTTCGTCTCAGGCCTTTTAAGCGACAAAATAATGGTTGAGTTTGAAAACAAGATGAACCGAAATCGTTCCCTTAGTCAGTACGTAGAAGAACTACGTGGGACGCTGGAAATAACAAGTCAATTACCGGTAAGACAACCCTCTGAAAATTTCCTGAAAACACAGCGTAATCTACTGAGGGGTAGAATTGACATACTCGTGAAAGAGCCTGCGATCAAAAGAATCATTCGAAGCTTTGAACAAATTTTTGTCCAAATCACACTACTCTTCAGACTGCCTGTTATGGCCATTGTTAGTTCCCTGATAATCGGAATTCTTGCCGGCAGGTTTCTATTCACAACAGTAAAAGAGGTTCCCACACCCATTCGAATAACTTACACAACAGAAGAGAGGATTCATGACTTTTTAAGACAGGGGCAGTTAGCCGCAAGTCAAATTGAATATGTTAAAAATGGGCCGGACAAGGTTGTATTTCGCTTGAAAACGGAAGATGAATATGTGTATAGCGGGGGACCCGATGATGCACTGGTAAAAGAACTTCTCACTTATCATCTGTTGAACGAAACCAATCCAGGGAAACGTTTAAAATCGATCAAATTTATGATGGAATCAGGAGTGGACGAAAGTTTGATGATGGTATACGTTGCTGTACTTCTTGCAGATGAAAATCCAGGTGTGAGATTAAGGGCTATGGAGCAACTTATACAATATCCTCCCAACAAAATCATCCGAGACGCAAGTATGAAAGTCCTTCTTGAAGAGGAAAATACTGCTATCAGGATGGGCGCTTTACGAATCTTAGCCAAAAACCCTGACGAACGCCTGGTACCTGTCCTCCAAGTCGTATCTCGTCTGGATGACAATGAATTTATCCGAGAACAAGCATCTATTATTTTAAGTCGACTGGATGAGGTGTCACGGTCTGATATATCAGGAGAATAACATGAAAAAAAATTATTTCATCATAATGCTCATTTTATCCTTGAATTATTCCTATTTATTCAGCCAGGGCCTGACACAGGAATCATACAATCGATATGTGGGAACATCGAAATATATATTTGAGGTAGATGGCCAGGGTCAACTTGAAATGGATAATATCAGAGGAAATGTATCAATAGAAGGTTCTCCGGAGAATACCATTAAAATTGTTGAAAAGATCACCATCAAAACCAGTTCAAAAGGGAGCGCTCAGGAAATTTTCGAGCGAATAAAAGCAGAGATAACATCAACGAAAGATGAAGATGGAAAGACTTCGGTAAACATATCCGGAGGTCATTGGGAATGGAGAAGGCATGTTTCAACTGAATACGTGATTACACTTCCTCGAGTGTCGTCTATTTTTGTGAATGTTCGTGGTGGAGACATTAAAACAATAAATATTCAGGGAGAAATAGAATTATCTACATCGGGTGGCGATCTGTTACTTTCTGACCTGGCAGGTAAAATCTCTGCCTCAACATCCGGTGGGGATATCGATACCGAAGATATAAGCGGCTTAATTTTTCTTAATACATCAGGGGGTGATATTGAGGTCATAAACCTGGAAGGAAGGTTAAATGCAAAAACGTCCGGAGGTGATATCGATATCGAGATAGTTAAAGGTGATGTTTCTGTCAATACTTCAGGGGGAGATATTACCCTTGAGGATATCGTTGGTAAAGAAATTACGGCGCGAACAAGCGGAGGTGATATAAGCGTCAAAGATATCATTGGAGAAACAGACGTAACCACATTCGGAGGCGACATCATCCTTGAATACATCAGGGGAGAAGTGGAGGCATCCACTTCAGGGGGAGATATTGAGATGGAAGATATAGTAGGATCCATTCGAGTTTGGACTAACGGAGGAAGTATTGAAGGAAAAAATCTGGCTGGAGCCGTAGATGCCAGAACGTCAGCAGGAGATATTTATATTGAAAAAACCTGGTATCGCGAACTGCAAGATCACAACATCGATCTTAAAACTTCAGCAGGGGATATTGAATTGACCCTACCGGCGGATTTTCCAGGGGATTTTTCACTGAAAGCATCCAACCCACCCGGAAAAGCTTCTTACGCAATCACATCCGACTTCCCACTTATGATCACTGCTTCTATAAGTACTGCCAGGGCAAAAGGGAAAACCGGAAACGGTGAATACAGAATTAATATCCAATCTAATATTGGTACTATCACCATTAAACAGGAGGATTAAATGATAAAATATTTTTTCTCCACAATTTACTTATTCGTTTTTTCTGGATTTTTACTGGGACAGGTCCAAGATACTACCTATTCAGATTCCGTTGCTTTGGACTCTCATGATGAGTCTGATTTATACGAGGGCACAGGTAATGAACTGAAATTCTTTGGAGACTACTATATAGGTATCAACGAGATTGTGAAAGATGATATACAGTTATTCGGTGGCAATCTTTTTGTGGCTGGGACTGTGCTGGGAAAGATTACGGTACTTGGCGGGGATGTCACATTAGAATCGACTGCTGTGGTAAATGGCAGAATTGTCGCAATCGGTGGTTCCATCATCACACATGAAGGTGCAGAAATAAATGGAACAGTTGTGGAAGCAAATATTCGAGAAGGGATCAGTTTCTCTGACAAGGGAGGAAAGATATCCACTCCGGATGCATTTGATTTCCAAGTGGAAGAACTCAAACGCCATCCTGACCGAACTTGGATCCATCCTGATAATGACTGGTTCTCCTACAATAGAAATGAAGGGTTTGTATTCACACCCTTTAATTTTCGATGGAATCGCAAGTCTAAATCAAGTTTCCAGCTTAGTCTCTCCCTGGGATATCGATTTGGACAGAATGAATTAACAGGTCGTCTTACATTAGAAAAATATTTTTTCCGTAGACATAATTTCGTTCTGTTTGCTTCCGGATTTCATGAAAGTGAATCAGATGACACCTATCGACTGCCAAACCTCGAAAACTCGCTGGCTGCTCTATTTGCTCGCCAGGATTTCTACGACAGATGGGATGAAGAGGGTTTTGAATTGGGATTTGGAATTAATTTTAGTACGATCCGTTTCAGAGTGGCGTATCACTCTGTTTATCTTGATTCCATATCAATAACCAACCGTCAGGCAACCTGGCTTCATGCCGATAGGGCATTCAGACCCAACCTCCCAATCATTCCCGGAAATGTGGAATCCTATCTCGCTACACTGTCGGTGAAAACGAGAGGTTTTCAACCACTTGGGAATGGAATCGGTGCAATTATTGACGGAGAGCAAGTTATTACAGCAGAGAATTACCATAATTTTACACGTATCCTTACTACCGTCATGGCAAACTGGGAAATCTCCGAAGGGATAGTACTCCGTAATAGATTCCTTTTTGGAACAACTGAGGGGACACTCCCTTTTTTCCGGAATTTCACAGTGGGAGGATTGGGATCGGTCAGCGCTCACCCATACAAACCATCAAATCAAACAGGTAGCCAGATGGTGCAAGCCAATGTAGAATTGGTATTTCTCCCAGATTTTTTAGACAAAGATTGGGTGATCTTTCTTTTTGCAGACGGCGGAAATGCTTGGGATTCTGCTGATTACAATCTAACAGATTTTAACTCCATTAGTAAAAACGGTATAAGCAGCATTGGCGTTGGTTTGGGAGATGATGATCTTGATTGGAGAATAAATATTGCAAGACCCCTGGATGGTCGTGACACCTGGGAAACCACATTCCGCCTAAATATGAATTTCTGATGCAAATACACAGAAAATTAATACCAGTACTATTCCTCACCTGTTTATCAATAGCTCAAGATAACCAAAATACGGTTATTGATACCTATCATTTTGATACGGCAGACGTTAAACGTATTGAAGTTAAAATCGATTATAGCATGGGGGAACTCGCTATTACTGACAACGGAAAATTAAATTTTATTGATGGCACTATTGAATACTTCCCGGAATGGATTTCACCGGATATCCGTTACTATACTATAGGTTCCAAAGGGAAGCTAAAGGTAGAGGTTGACGCTATTGATCACAGTTTTACATTCCACGGAAAAGATATTTGGAAAGGATTACGTGATAATAATGGGTTGAGCTATGTTTCCTTTCGTTTACCTCGTGATATACCAACGGACATGGAAATTGAATTTGGCTTAGGCGAATCAGAAATAGATATTTCCAACCTGTCAATCTCTGAATTTTTTCTGGAATGTGGTTTGGGTGAGACTAGACTCATAATGAACTCTGCGAATTCAGAGCGGTGCAAAAAGGTAATCATCAGTGCAGGCTTGGGCGAATTTACAGGAATAGAACTAGGGAACCTAAGAGGTAAAATATATGAATTCAATATGGGTTTAGGAGCCAGCACCATAGATCTTACAGGTGATGTTATCGAAGATATGAAAGGGACAATTGCAGTGGGACTCGGCTCTCTGGTACTGATTTTACCTAAAAAAGCAAATATTCGCCTGGAAATCGAGCGTTCTTTTCTCTCATCCGTAAACGTAAGAGACTTGGTTCAAAAAGATGAGGTGTGGTTAAGCCCAAGCTGGGATAAAAACTTACCCACTGTGGAATTTGAAATCAGTGTCGGATTGGGGGCTGTAAATATTTATTTGGATGACTGATAAAATCGGCGCTGTTCTAAATACCGTATGATCCGCTAGCCCTGTGGAATAGGGTTTCCCTTGCGAATTCCACAAGGCCAGCTGGCGGATTGAGAAAGTGGTTAAAAGGTTAGTTGTAACTGGTGAGCGGTAACTGGTGAGTGGTTAGTAGTAGATTGGTGAGTGGTCCATCTTCGTTTTGGGGGGATTTAGGTTACATCTCAACTGTGCTAGACTTGATCGCTCACAGAGTCCTGCGGACAGATTCCTGTGGAAACACGTGAACTGCCTTCCCTATCTCCCGAAACTTCAGGATGAGCAGCGGTAGCTGACCATACATTAGTTTGGGCATGGTTGAACAGAGATACAACACCGCTAACCAGTTACCAGTAACCACTCACCAATCACCAATATCAAACCGCAGATCAAAAATGCTATCAAGAAAGAGGGGATAATTCATACGTTTCATAGAACAAAGCCATAAAATCTAATCCTGAGTAGTTGCTGTTTCCGCAAGATGCTCATTAAGAAAGAAAAGCAAATCCGATTCTCTAAACTCCCCGTTTACGAAATAGACTTTACTCCCATCTCCTCCTGCAATCAAGATATGGAACGGAGTACCCCACCCACGTTTGTCCATGAGGATCGATCGAAGGCGGTAATGCATCGTAGACTCTCTCTTTTCCTTGTCTTTTAATCTTACCTGACCAAGGTACCATGGCATGGGAAGACTATGTCTTTTTACAAACAATTCAAATTTCCCCGGTTCTGAATACTCGGCAATGACCAACATTTCAAGTCCTTTGTTATGCCAACTTCGGTAAATGTCACCAAGGAAAGAAGCCTCATAATTACAGTTTTTACACCATTCCGCCATAAAAGATAAAATAACCAATTTAGGATAACCCTCTTTTTCAAAACGGTCTAAAATTTTTATTTCATCACCAGCTATAGTTTCAACTTCGAAATTTAATAGATTCCTGATAACATCTGGTTTTTCCACCAACCGAATAGTTGAATATTCATGATCACTGGTATCTGAGGGTATAGACAATAAAGAAAAGTTAACAACCAATAAAGCGGCAATCAAAACCATGACTTCAAAATGTGAATAGTGCTGATTCCACCTTTGTATTCAATAATTATCCAAAAAATACTGATCAGGAAAACAAACGTTGAAAGCCTAAAAATTATATACCGATTTGCTAAACGTTGTACGGATTCATTACTGTCAAAAGACAGGATCATTTTTTTCAAAACACCCCTTGAGGCGTGATACAAACCGATAGCAGTTAGTGCCAGAACAATTTTCCAATAAATTATCCCGACCTTAAGCCAATGTGTCTGATCAATGATCATCAATACACCCACTAAGATAATAAAAAACGATGCGGGAAATTCTGTTCTATCAGATACCTTTTGAATACTTTTTAAAAAGCCTATTTGAGAAATATCACCGAGCTTTCGAAAATGCATCAGAAACCGAAAGTCGAGAATGAACGCGGACACTATCCAGATCATCATTAACAGAAAGTGGACGATGAGATAGAATTTATACATTATGGCTCTGTACTAAATACCGAATGATCCGTCCCGCCTGAATGCCTACAGCGGGCAGGCAGCTGATGGATGATCTTTATGAGGAATAAAGACATGATTCGTGCCTGCCCCGCCAACCTGCTCCCGGTCCCGAAGCTTCGGGATATAGGGAAACTTATTTATCAATCCCTTAGTTATTAACTTACAATTAAGAGGTGTTAATTCAGTCAATTTGTAGAACATAGCTAACATTATTTATTCTTTAATTTTTATGATAATTGAATCGAGATCTTCAAATGAATCGACAAGCCAAGTAGGCTTCATTGCCTCTATTTCTTCCCTCCACTCTGGACTTCTGCAGACAATGAGTGATCGGACGCCATTCATAGCGGCAACTCTGGCGTCGTTGGGTGTATCTCCCACCATTACCATTTTACTATACGTATAGGCTTTCCCCAATTCGTCCCAAGCTTGTTCCTGAGCAAGCCATAAAAGATCTTCCCTTGTGGAAGCCTCGTCTCCGAAAACACCAAACGCAAATTCATCCCAGATTTTAAAACGACTTAACTTTACCTTAGCAGCTTTTCTCATATTGCCGGACAGTAGACCCACCTGCCATCCTTCTAATTTGCACCGGTGTACTAATTTCATGGCATCTTCGTAGAGATAGGGCTTCGGATAACGAGGATATTCTTCTTGAAGACGGTTGAAATAATTCTGAAGGATAATATCCACTGCTTTTGTCAATCTCCCGTCTGTAAACTTAACTTTTTGCAGGGCATTATGAATGATAATAGGGTCGGTAAAGCCTGCCACATCCTCTACCTGAAGACGCGGAGATTTTCCCGTAAATAGGGTGACTTCTTCATCCATCAACTGCCTTGCCAGTGTGCCTGGATAGAGAATCGTCCCATCAATATCAAATAGAATAAGTAGTTTCATAGAGGATTATAGCAGAGCTAAAACTCCTTGGTTGATCTCTTCCACTTTTTCTTTCCCGAACAACACTTCCACTAATTTGAAGGCAAATTCCATGGCGCTTCCTGCAGCCTGTCCGGTGATCACCCGTCCATCCACCTCCACCCGACTGCCTGTATATTCTCCGGATTTAATAGAAGCGGCATTATTGGGATGGCAGGTCACTTTCTTGCTGGAGATTATACCGGCTTCCTCCAGTACAACAGGTGAAGCACAGACTGCTGCCGTATATTTCTTGGATTCGCTTAACCGACGCAGTAAGTCGATGATTTTCTCGGACTGTTTCAAATTCACCATCCCCGGCATGCCACCAGGCAAGACAATCATGTCAAATCCATCAGGATTTACTTGCTCAATAGTTTGATCTGCCTGCACCGTAATTCCGTGAGATCCTTCCACCAGTTTCTTGCCCAAACCGGCAACGACCACCTCCGCCCCTGCCCGGCGCAGAATATCGATGATAGTGATCGCTTCGATTTCCTCAAAACCTTCCGCTATGGGGACAAGAATGTTTGGCATGACACCGCAAGTTTAAGGCGGATACATTCGAAAAAACAATGGAAGATTTTATGGAAATTCCGCTGTAAGCGGTTGCTTAACATCAATCTGCCGGGTTTGGCTGGTTTGTGAAATAGAAAATCTGATTTCACTAAACACAACCAAATGAACATATTCCCTTTTCGAAATATTTTCCCTAAATAATAAGGATTTTTTGTACATTCCATTTGGGAGGATTAACTAATGTTTCTTATAGAGGATTTTGGGTCATCTGTTTTCCTTGCCGACACCGGGATGATTTTAGGGACTTTCACCGTAGTAGTTGACTCACTGTATCGCCTGTCTGCCGACAGACAGGCCTACCTACCGTCAGACTTCGGCGTGAGCTCAGTCGAACGCTGACGGATGGCTTGTCCAGGTTGAGGTAAGATACAAACCAAAATTACATCAGAGTAGATCTGTGATTAAAAGAAGGTCCATACAAATTCCAATTTTAGCATCATTCGTCGTACTATGGTTATCATTGTTTATTTATCAAAAACATTTACAAAACCGAGTCAAAGAAGAGACAACTATTATAACGCCTGATGGTATCAATTCCCTGGAGAAAATAACCTTAGGTGGAATTGATCAGTGGGTACTAATCCGAGGATGGAGTAAATCAAATCCTGTTTTGCTATTTCTTCACGGTGGCCCAGGAGCGCCTCTATTTACCTATGCCCGTGAAATTGGCGTTAAGGCGAAATTAGAACAGCACTTTGTTATGGTGTATTGGGAACAGAGAGGAACCGGAAAATCGTTTAGTCCTAATATTCCGGAAGAATCTATGACAATAGAGCAATTTATTTCGGATACGCATGAATTAGTGGAGTTACTGAGATATCGCTTTAAAGCGCCAAAAATATTTCTTGTTGGACGTTCCTGGGGTAGTATAATAGGAATTTTTACTGCTAAGCGTCATCCCGAATTATTTTATGCTTATGTTGGAATTGGTCAAATAGTAAACTCTTTGGAAAATGATAAAATTTCCTATCAATTTACCCTTGAAACTGCGGCAAGATTGGGGAATGAAAAGGCTTTAAAGGATCTGGAGGAAATTGGTCCTCCACCTTATGATTATAAGAAACTGATTATCCAGCGAAAATGGCTCACGGAATTCAGTAAAATCATTATGGCTGAAAAAACCGGTAAAGACTATCCCATATCTAATTCCAGAATAAAACTACTGTCTACTCCCGAATATTCTTTGATCGATATCTTAAAGATGGGGATTAATCCATACTTTTCAATTAAACATCTTTGGGATGATGAATATTACAGAATTAATCTTTTCGAACAGGTTCCCCAAATGGAGTTACCGGTATATTTTCTTGCTGGACGATATGACTATTTTACGCCATCGGAAATAGTGGAGCATTATTACCAGAAATTGATAGCTCCGAAAGGCAAACATTTTATTTGGTTTGAAAATTCCGGGCATGAACCTGAGTTTGAGGAAACGGAAAAGTTTTATGATATAATGGTAAACAAAGTTTTGGAAAAAACTATCAACCTGGATTATCCACTGGATCTCTACCGGTAGGCGAGTCTCCGCAGGGCACAGCCTCCTACGGAGATCCTTTGGATGTGTCCTGCGTATTAACCACCACACCAGTTGGCGAACTCCCTTGAAGGAGGAAAACGTTATTATTTACTCATGTTTCGCAGGTACATTTCATTATGATTTCCCCGCCTGACTGGGCGCCAGATCGGGCAGGTATGTTGAAAGGTATAAGGTATAGGGTATAGGGGCAAGTGGTTCAAATTGTCCGAAGGATCCTGTGGGAAACTGTTATGCTTAACCCCTCCGCAGGATCCTTCGGACAATCCGTCAGCGTTCGACTGAGACTTCGGCGTGAGCTCAGTCGAA
Source organism: Fidelibacterota bacterium (assembly GCA_022562455.1). Taxonomy (GTDB): domain Bacteria; phylum Fidelibacterota; class Marinisomatia; order Marinisomatales; family SCKK01; genus SCKK01. The sequence continues at coordinate 12,407 of JADFPG010000048.1, forward strand.
CGCTCACGCTGAAGTCTGACGGACAAATAATATGAATCCGTTAGCTAACGGATAGTATGTCTCAACTGTCCAATAATGTGTACCTACCATATACCTTATACCCTACACCTCATTCTGATATACTACCTCTATAATCATATAAATAATCAACTCCCGCCCATGCGGAATGCGAAACTTGAGTTATTTAATGGTTCACCGTATTGTTACCACACAGGGGCGGGATTTTATTGCATTTTAATCTGTATTGATTCATATTCTTAAACCCGTACTGTTTCCCCCGTCCTCACTGACCCAATCAACATCACGATCTTTTCGGCAATCTGGATTGGGGTTGTCCATTTTGAGAAATCAGCTTCCGGCATAGCCTTTCGGTTGGCCGGTGTGTCTATGATACTCGGAATGATAACATTGGCTGTAATTCCATAATCCTTTCCCTCCAAAGCCACCGTTTTCGTCAGATTGATGACGGCGGCTTTGCTCATGGCGTAAGGACCTGCCAGTCCCATTCCCTCCAGTCCTGCTACCGATCCGAAGTTGATGATCCTTCCAAAATGCTGTGCTTTGAATATGGGAAGAATCTGGCGACAACAATTCAAAACCGAATTGAAATTGAGATCATGCATCCCACGCCAATCTTCTGACTCAGTATCTTCAACATTTTTCCCCATAGCAAATCCACCCACAACATTGATCCAAACATGGATAGATTTAAAATGTTTTACTACTTCAGATACAAGTCGCTCTACACTGTTTGGATCTAGAATATTTGCATTGATTTGAAACCGACTTCCACCCAAATTTGACCAACGACCATTTTCACCTCGTGCAACTCCAACAACAGCAGCGCACTTTTGTGAAAGGAGTTCCACAATGGCAGGACCCGTTCCACCTGTAGCGCCGGTTACCACGCAATTCATATCTTTCAATTTCACTCAATTTCTCCCACAAGTTTTTGGATTCTCACTCTCACATAATCCCTCAGTTCTTCTACCGACATCCCCTCATATTCCTCAAATGTAATTACCGGTCCAAACTCCACCTCCACCACACCAGGATTGATCCGCCAGTCAGTCTTCCGCTTGATTTCAAAGGCGCCTCTGATAGCCATGGGTAGAATATCCGCTTTCGCACCCAATGCCATGTGAAACGGACCCTTTTTAAACGGCAGCATTTTCCCATCAATCGTTCGGGTTCCCTCGGGTGCAATGAGAATGGACGTTCCATCAGCTAACTTTTTCTTTGCTAATTCTATTGCCTCTATCGCTGCTCGAATATTTTTCCGCTGGATAGGGATATTCCCCCATTTCCGAATAACTGTTCCCCAGACAGGCAGATCAAATTGATAGGAGGCGCCCAACGCAACCATATACCGGAATAACACGGCGCCTAAAATAAATGCATCGTACAGGGATTGGTGATTAAACATGAGAATATACGGTTTGGGATGTTTAATATGCTCCTTCCCTTTTATTACCAATATAAATCCGGACGAAAATAAAATAATTCGAGCAATGATTCTAACAATGGGCAAGATTCTTTTGGGTCTAAATATGAGCACGAGAGGAATAAAAAGGGACATTCCTACCATAAATGTAATAAACATAAGCGGGTAGAGAAAAATTGATATTACACCATGGATAAAGGATCGATCTTCAACAGTATCTTCCGGAATCTCTTTACCATGCATTTCTATCCGGTTGATAACCCGAAACATTGTGTATCCCAGCAAAAGAAAGATACCGGTACCAATTATAAAAACTGTTTTCACTACTGTCCCTCCATCATCTTCAATTTACGATTCAGACGATCCAACCTGTATACTAATTCCTCCAACTCCCGGATTCGATAATGAGCAATCTTCGAGACGGCAGATTCTACAAGCTCTTTTGCTTTTTTTATCTCTTTCGTTTTATGTTCATAAAACTTTGCCATCTCTACATAGGGCAGTAAATAAAATGGATATGCTTCGTCGATCATGGATTGCCAACATTCCAATGCCTTGTCCCACTCTCCCATCGATTTGTATAACATGGATAGATAGGCGGTGACCCTCATTTTTCTTTGAGTTGAGGATTCCATTTCCTTCGCTGATTCCAGAGATTGAATAGCCCTATCATTTTCACCATGACGATGATAAACCTTTCCTTTCGAAAACTCAACTACTGAATCACTACTTTTTTCTTCGTTTCTGGTTTTATACCACAAAACATAAGTGACAGCAGCCAATGTGGCAATATCGTGAGCATTATGCTCGAAGACACGGAACAATGGATCAGGTTCCCCCCAACGAATATAGTTAAAATAAGCCTGGGGAATATCTTCACCCGGTAAATCATTTTCACGAGTAAATCCAAGTATTTGCCGCTCAATTGTTTGCAATCTACAATTTTCTAACGATAGGTTCCAGAGTTGGCGGCTGGGATGGAGAATATCCAGATGCGCCATGCGAGCGAAAGGGTTTTGCTTTCGTTTTAAAAGGTATCGAGTTTCCAGGAGAGGGATGTCAAACGTTTTCCCATTGAATGTTACCAGTGTATCAAACGGCTTAAGAAAATCAGCCACAAGGTCTAACATTCCTTCTTCTCGGGAATGGGAATCGGCAAAAAATTGCTCAACTCGAAATTCATTTCTGTAGTAATATCCAATACCAATGAGAAATGCCAACGTACCTCCGCCTCCTGCCAACCCAGAGGTTTCGGTATCCACAAACACAGTTTTTCTGTGGTTAAATTTTCTTGGGCTCGGGAACTTTCCCCACCGGGATAGCCAATCATCAGAAATGTCCGTGATTGAGGCAAGGCTCACATTTCCGTGTTGATGGGTCTTCACATATCTGACTTTTCCCACAAATATATCTCCGAACACTGTATTCACATACTCTCCTTCGACAAATTCGTGCATGCCCCTTCGGTCTCTGGTGAATGAATCGTCTGAAAAGTGTTTTATGGATGATTCCCGGGAATACAGCCTATTAAGAGTTTCTCTTAAAGAAGATTTAATGGGTTGTGGCTCCTGTGGTAACGCACGAAGTTTTGACTTGAGAGTTCCCATCAGTGCTGCCAGTTCTCCGAATCTAACTTTTCGAATAGCTTATGATTTGCTTTGGGGAAAGCATAGTCTCTGATTTCTTCCCGAGTAATCCACTTTCTATGAGTTCCATTATACACCGATTTCTGCTCATTTAGCATGGTACAATGATATCCATGGAGTGTAATGGTAAAATGGGTATAAGCATGATTTATCTCCCCTATCTTTGTCGACGGGATCACACTGATTCCTGTCTCTTCCCTAATCTCCCGAATCAGGGCAGACTCCAAGTTTTCTCCATTTTGTACTTTCCCGCCGGGGAATTCCCAAAGACCTCCTAATAGAGCATTTTCCGGACGTTTCTGGATTAAAAACCTACCCTCATTCCAAATCACTCCTGCCACGATTGTTTGATGCGGACGTGGTTTTTTCCTCTCCTGTATAGGATAACGCTCCGGCTCTCCCTTCGTATATCCTTTGCAAAATTCTGACACAGGACATTCTAAACAGCGAGCTTGATTTTTTCGGCAGACCAGACTCCCCAACTCCATCATAGCCTGGTTGAATTCCCCCGGTCTTTGATGGTCAATCTTATCTGAGAGGAATGCCAGAAATTCCTTTTGCACCTTTGCAACCGGTTTGGGATAAGCCAAAATTCTCGCCATCACACGATTCACATTTCCATCCAATACAGGATAAGGCTGTTTGAAAGCAAAGGAGAGGACGGCAGATGCAGTATAATCACCTACTCCCGGTAAATTCCGGAATTCCTCCCATGTACTCGGAATTTCCCCACCAAATTTATTCAACACAATCTGGCATGCTTTGTGGAAATTTCTGCATCGAGAATAATATCCCAGTCCTTCCCACATCTTTAATACCGCATCTTGTGTATCTTTAGCCACTGAATTCACGTTTGGGAATTTCTTTAACCAACGGTGATAATACGGAATAACCGTGTTAACCTGAGTCTGCTGCAGCATCACTTCAGCGAGCCATATCTTGTAAGGATCAGATTCACCCCGCCATGGGAGAGAACGCTTGTGTCTCCCATACCATGACAAAAGGTCTTTAGCAAAATATTCCATGGGACGTTTCCCTAAAAAAGAGATGTGACGCACTTCTGAAATGCGTCGCACCTAATTCTAACGCTTGAAAAAAGTCTCGGTATTTATCAATCATTTTTCAGACCTTTTCCTTGGATCTTTAGTCCAAATTCAATCCATTCTAACATGGTTTTAAATCGTTCTTCCAGAGTTAACTTGATTGTACCTGCCCGACTATGCCCGCCCGGCCATGCCATTCGGACGGGTCGTTCAGGCAGGGAATTTTCATTTTTGACTCTACACCGTCACAGACACTCTTATTTGTTATGAATTCATACCTGCCTGGTCGGCAGACAGGCGAAATGTTCCTAATAAAACGATATTTGTTGAAAGTCATAAGTGTCTGTGACGGTTAGCTTGAGAAACTGATCAGTTTTTTGCCGATTCAGTTGAGAACACCTCTCGTTCTCCCGTACCACTATTCTCAGACGGGAATGTGGTAGCAATAGAAACACTGTCAAGGTACTATTTCACCTGTCGCCGTTTTTCAGAGAAACTCCACCACTTCGATGAATCCTCTTTGGCACGGGCAAACTGGGAAAACACTATCTTTAACATAATCCCTCAGTGATGGGTGGAAAGAGAAATTCAAAAAACCCAAGAACCAAATATTCTTGGTAATCAGTAAATTCTGTTCTTTGGTTCTTGGAGTTTGGGACTTGGTTCTTCAATTATGTCCCCGTGAATGAGGCATTACTCTTTGACATATACAACCATCTCCATTCTGAATCACGAATGTTTGAGTTTCTCCTTCGAGAGACCCCACAGAATTAACTCCAGAGATTCTTTGACCTGCTCCCGCTTTTCGAGTGGTACAGACTCAAGAATGGCATCCCCTAAGGTATCCAGAGTTTCCTCTACCTTCTCAGCAAGTTCTTCGCCTTGTGATGTCAGACTCACTCGCGTGATACGCCGATCGAGTTCATACTTTTCCCTTTGGACAAAACCGTGCTTCTCCTGAGTCTCCACCAGACGGGTTACTGTGCTGTTATCAAGTCCTAATTTTTCCGCCAGGGTGGACATATCAATCCCGCCATCGGGGATACTCGAGAGAAGAAAGCACTGAGATAAGGTAAGACCTTTACCGGGAATGTTCCTCCGATGGAACGCATTCAGCGATAATGTCATTTCTTTTAGTAGCTCACCAAATTCCATAGTTGTATCCTACAACTATATTAATTGTGCACTTCCTTTAATCCAAGGAATCAATAATATTCCTGAGTATTCTTGTATGTTCGGGAGTAGACCCACAACAACTTCCGATAATTTTTACTCCTAAATCAAATGCCTGTTTCATCCACAATTCAAACGTATCAAGGGAATATATCTCGTCGATTTCCCCTTCCGCAGAGGGCATGGATTTTCCCAGATTGGGATAAACACCTACGGGAAGTAATATAACGCCAATAATATCTTCAATGGCATGAACAGCCGTTTCAAGGTTTGTGCAATTCACAAGGATTGCTCCTGCACCCTTATCCTCACACATTTTGACTGCATCGCTCAGGGAATCGCCTCCATACAAATGCAAACTGTCCTTCAATATAAAACTCACCCAACGTGGAATTTCAAAATCTTTTGTGGCTTTCAGCGCTGCTTCTGCTTCATCTAAACGTCCCATAGTTTCAATCAAGAGAAGATCGACGCCTGCTTCAACCAACCACTCACCCTGCTCTTTAAACTCTCTCTCAGCAACAGCTATCCCCGGAAAGAGTTCAGGACAATAACAGTCCTCCAATGTCGATATAGAACCTGCGATCAAGGTATTTCCTTCTCCTATTATCTCTTTGATTAAATCAACTGCTATCATCGTGGCAGCTCTGGCTTTTTCTCTTGCTAATACGGGATCGTCAATGACCTTTAAAAAAGTCCGTGTGGTTGTTCGAAAAGTGTTGGTAGTGATGATATCAGCCCCAGCCTTTAAATATTCTAAATGAATTTTCCGAACGATTTCCGGATCAGTCTCAAGGGCGTGCGCCGACCATAGGGGAAGAGAAATATCAACACCTCGTCGGAGTAATTCTGTCCCCATGGCGCCATCCATTAGGAGGGTTTGTTGCTCTTTTAGCTGCTTCATTACACAATGGAATGTTAGTAACTATCTGGCGAATCTCATGACATCGTACACACTATTTGTTCCATGAGATCGTACACACATGTTGTAATTTACAGAAAAAGGATAATGAACGATGTTGAAAAAAAAGTAGAACTGCTTCAAATGAAATTGAAGACCGTAAACGATGTATCAGCTTGTACGTTGAAGGTAAAAACCCTACTGATATCCATAACAAACTCAACCGTACCAGGAATTGGGTTTACAAATGGATAAAGCGCTACAAATCAGGGGATCCGGACTGGTATTTAGATGAGTCAAAGGAGCCAAATAGAAAGCAAACAAAGATAGATGAATCACTTGAGAACGAAATTGTTAAGATACGGAAAAAGTTGATGGCCCATAGTACTCCAGAAACAAGATACTCCTATATTGGTGCAATTGCGATACATCAGGAGTTAGACAAAGCCGGTTATAAAGAGAAGCCTAATTTGACAACAATAAACCGCGTTATTAAGCGAAATGACTTAATAATGAACAAGCAGAGAAACAGATCCAATAAAGAATCAAAGGTATACTATCCAGTAATCCGTGTCAGGTATCCAGGGCATATATACCAGCTTGATTTAGTGACACCCAGATATATCACAGGCTACGGCAAAGTGGTGTCTGTCAATAGGATTGATGTTTTCTCATCGCAGGCAAATTTAAACCAGTATAAATCAAAAGGAGCTGACAGTATTATAAGATTTATCGTCAATGATTGGAAAGAATATGGGATACCGAAGTATTTGCAATTAGACAATGAAGCCAGCTTCAGAGGCAGCGTCTATCATCCCCGTACTTTTGGCAAGCTGACTCGTTTCTGTTTGAATTTTGGTGTTGAGATGATTTTTATACCATTTAATGAGCCTTGGCGAAATGCTCACATAGAAAGTTTTAACAGCCGCTTTAACGAACGTCTCTGGTTGTTTCAGAGATTTACAGATTTAGAGCATTTAAGAAAAGAATCACAGAAATTTAAAAACAAGCATAACGACTATCAGGAATATAGGAAAGGCCAATTCAGTAAGCAGCTCTTATGTTCCTATACCACCCGTTTTTTTCCAGAGAATTTTCAATATGATTTACTTACCGAACTGCCAATTACAAATGGAAATATTCATTTTATTCGACTGGTTAATGAGAAAGGTTATATCAACATTTTCAATGAAAACTTTTATATCAGCAAGGAGCTCAGTTTTGAATACATTTGGACGACTATTTTTACTAAAAAACAGGAATTGAAATTCTTTCATAAAGAAACAAAAGAATCATATTGGACGATGATAAAAACAGTTGAATATAATCTCAGAGAGACTGTTAAAAATAATATTCCTGGTAGTCATTTTTGCTAAAGTGTATACGATGTCATGACACAGTTAGTGCTACTAAGAAGTGTGTACGATCTCATGGAACTTGCCAAGTAATACCCATGACCAATAGCGCTACGGTGGTCATTATTAACATTAAGTACAAAAACCTTGTGCGATCACTCATCGTATATTCCCTCATTGAGTTTGTAACCTTTTCACGTTATATGTTTAATACA
>JADFPG010000049.1 GCA_022562455.1 Fidelibacterota bacterium
ACTGCGGGTCTACCGGCGGTCTATAGTTCAACCAAGACGCCCACTCATCCTGCCCGGTGTGCAGGCGAGGTAGCAAGATTCCTTGAGGCGGATGCCTCGGATTGGACCATCATCAATGACGGTGGCGAAGCGTCTGTGTGGTTTGGGGGAGCTGCGACAGCGACTCGTCCCGGTCAGATCCACGGATCAGGCGCCAATGGTACCATCGGAACCGGACCCTGCCAGGTTGTCGGCTCCTGGGCCGCCGATCGGAAACCGGTGTTGTGGTACACAGGTGATGGCAGTTTCGGGTTCTATGCCATGGAAATGGAAACCATGGCAAGGCTGGGAATCCCTGTGGTCTGTGTCATATCGAACAACTCCTCCTGGGGTATGATCCATATGGCAGAGAAATACGTCCGACCGCAGGAGATTGAGGAGAAGGGTCCATGCAATGTGGCGTTAGCGCCCATGCGATCTTATGAGAAAATGGCAGGCATGTGGGATGGATATGGTGAAAAGGTCACCGATTGCGAGGCGATCCTGCCAGCGATCCTGATCCCGATGGCACCATTGCTGATATGGGAGCTTACTACTACGACCAGAACACCCAACCGCCAGAGGCGCCCGTGGAGCTGGATTACATCGCTGGAGTAAGCAGTGTTACCGTCACTTGGTCTCCAAACACGGAAGTAGATTTAACTCATTATGTGGTTTATCACAGTATTGATCAGGTGAACTTTGACTCCCTGACATCAGTTTTTGCGCCAGACACCTCTTACACGGACAACACCGCTGATTTGTCGGAGATCAACTACTATAAGATCGCTGCAGTCGATACAGCCAATCTGAAAAGTGGATATTCGGAAACCCTCATAATCAGCTATCCCATCATTGCCGCCTCGGATGACGCTGTTGGTTTTGGCGGTGTCAACGTGGTTGATTTAGTTCAGAAGGGGTTGACCCTCTACAACAACGGCAGCAACACCCTGATGGTGGATTCCATCTACATTTCGGGGGGAGAAGTGAATTATTTTGGTGTAGAGATTGGGAGTGGGAAGGGTAAGATAGCAGGGAGCCCCGCCGGTGGCGGGATCTTCGCTTCGCTTCGACAGGAAGCAGGGCATAGGCAGCAATTATCAAGTAACAAGTATCCCAGTGTGGTCGCAAGCTCCCCACGGGGCAGGCAAGTTTCAAGTTTCAAGAACCAAGAACCAAGAACCAACCTGCCCGACTACCCGCCTGACCAAGTCATTCGGGCAGGCGTCAGTCAGGCGGGGAACCAACAGATAAAAGACGATAGGCGAGAGGCGAAAGAGAAAGTAACAGGTGGAAGTAAGCAGTTAGCAGAAGGCAGTAGGCAATTAGCAAAGGTGAAAAGCCGAAAGCCGAAAGCTGAAAGTAGAGACCTGCGGACAAATCTCACAAATCACGCATCACGTATCACGCATCACGTATCACGCATCACGCATTACGTTTTCCCCGGTGACAGCCTGGAGCTAATCCTCACCTTTGCCCCACAGGATACAGGTGATTTCACGGATGTGCTGGTGGTCTTCAGTGACGATCCTACAGGAAATGACAGTCTCACCGTGGACCTATCCGGTACAGGTATCGCACCACTTATTGCCACGGACTCTGATAGTATCGACTTTCAACAAGTCAGACAGGATAGCGCGGTGTTTGTCAGTTTTCCGCTCTTTAATCCGGGAACAGATACACTCCACATTACCGATGTTACGCTGAACACCACAGTTTTTGAGGCGAATGTTGCTTTTGAGGTTGAACCTGGGGGCAGTGTTGAATTGACAGTTGGGTTTACTCCGGATGGCGAAGGAACATTTCTGGATACCCTGAGAATTCTCAGCGATGCTTATGAAGAAGCCATTCACGAGATACGTCTGTACGGCGAAGGAGTGAAGCCCACTATTGATGTGGTGGTGTCAGAACTCCAGTTTGGGAATGTCCGTCGTGACAGTTCTTACACTCTGAGTTTTGATATTTCCAATACAGGTACGGATCTGCTTACCATTTCCGAAATTTTCAGCTCAGACTTTGCTATTTTCAAGCCTGCTATGAACTCAACTGCAATAGATCAAGACTCGCTGAAGTCAGTAGAGGTTACCTTTACACCGGTAGACTCAGTATTCTACCAGGGGACGTTAACTCTTGTCCACGACGATCCGGACCAGGGAGATATCACAATTAACTTGCAAGGTCAGGGTGTGGTGCCTGTTATCGAAACCTCTGAGGTAGAGTTGGCGTTTGGCAGTGTCCGGGTGAATGGCGATAGTACCATAATGATGACAATCGCAAATACAGGGAATGATACACTCAAAATTGATACTGTTTATACCTCAAATCCGTTGTTCACGGTCAGTCTGGAAGGTGGGTCGGGTGTACTTGGATTGTCTGGTGGGCATTCATCCGTAACGAATATGTCCCTGTTGTCCCGCACTTTCGGGAGTATGGGGACTGCCTTGTCAGCAGACAGGCGAGTCCAAACTTCAAAAGTAGGTACGTCGTCCCGCAAGGCACTCCTGCTGGAGCGATCCCGTCCTTTAATCGAGAACGTTGAAAAGCTACCGTCTGTACGGTCAACGCTAACGGGATTGCCTCACCAGACCTCAAAGAGATCTCCTTCGAGGGAGTTGCGCCAATCGTCGGGTCCACTTTCTTTTAAAACGACTGTCCCTGCTACCCCGACACTTCGTGTACCTGCCCGTCCGGCAGGTGGGCGGGGTCTACTCCCTCCAGGGCGGGATCCGACTGCTACTGCCAACTTCACACAGATTGCTCCGGGGGAGACCCTCGATCTGTTCGTCACTTTCGCTCCCGGGGACACAGGCAATGTATCGGCAATGCTCACGATACTTACCGACGACCCGGAACAGCAACAGAGCGATATTAGTCTTTCTGCACGGGGTGTAGCGCCGTCTCTCACCTTATCAGACGAATCCTACGATTTTGGAATGGTAACGGTCGATTCCTCATCATCCAAGGTATTTACATTGTCCAATACCGGTGAATACGAGTTGGTGGTTTCGGATTTGAGTCTTTCTAATATTGACCACTTCTCCATCGAACCTGCTACTGTTTCACCCATTCCGCCGGGGGGTGATGTGAATATTACGGTGACCTTTACCCCAGACACAACGGAGACATATTCGGCTGTACTCACTGTGACATCAGATGACCTATTCAATCCCACACAGACAATTGACCTGGACGGGAGTGGAATCGCTTCCAGAATTGAGTTAACTCAAACCACACTGCATTTCGGCAATGTGGGGGACAGCACCATTTTCGTGACGGTGAGTAATGCGGGTACGGAAGCCCTTCAGATTCTGGACATCACACAGCCGGAGGTAAGTAACTTTGTTCTTTCTTTTGCTGAGGGTGACCTACCTATCAGCATACTCCCATCTGAGACTGCCACTCTTCAGGCGAATTTCCAATCAACTGAATCAGGGCATTATACAGGCACAGCAATACTCCATACTAATGCGTTCATGATGAATGACGTTTCTATAGACCTTGAAGCGTTTTTCCTCACCAGTCAGACGGTGGATTTTGGACGGGTTCTGATTAACCGGGATAGTACCATTTTTGCCTTTTTACACAACAATGGTAACGAGATATTGGATATTGAAAACATATTTGTGACTACAGAGGAATTCGAGGCTTCGATTATCCTCGAGGCAGAGGTTTTGCCCAATGACTCCTTTAGGGTTGAATTGCTCTTCACCCCGGGAAGGCAAGCTGTTTTTGCTGATTCGGTGGAAATGACATTTACAGGACTATCTGACACGGTTACCATGTTCAGTATCTCAGGTGAAGGAATTACCTATCCGGAGAGGGCATATAACTCAAATTCTTTTGGGATTACCACGGTGAAAGGGACGGATGTTTCCTTTGATCTCGTTATCTCCAATCGCGGTGATTATCCTTTGGATTACTCAATTTTGGTGGATGCAACATGGGTGACTTATGACTGGCTGGATGTTTCCACACTTTCCGGACAGGTATCCGGCAACAGTGCGAATTCGCTGACAGTCTCGGTACTTCAGACTGTGAATCTTGAAGTTGATACTTATGAAGGTTGGTTGTACATCACCACAAATTCAGGCACCGATCTGACTGATGTCACAGATACAGTAACAGTAGACCTGAACTTGTTATCTGATTCCGAGGATATTGCCAGTGGAAATGCTGATATCCCATCGGGTAATGCACCCCCTGTGGAAATCAGAGATGAAGGTGGAAACAGCTTAGGAATTACATTTGACTTCGTGGCAGGAAATGGAGGGTCTATTAATGTAACACTTATCCCATCTACTCCACCAACCGACACAACAACAACTATCAATGATCCTGACGGATTGATAACGAATCCGGTATTCTCCAATTTCTACTGGGAGGTATTTTCTGATATTCCGGAGGGATTTGTGGTGGATATTATTTTTTCTTACGCCGGTCTGGCTGGTATACAGAATCCGGAAAAACTCCGCCTTGCGAGGAGATCGAACTATGCGGGAATGGGAGTTATATGGGACTTCCTCTCATCCTCTTCTGATACAGTTGAGGTGGATGCACAGAACAAGACGATTACTGCTAAGAATCAGAGGGAGTTCAGCCAGTGGACCATCGCCTCCAATGCAGGTGACAATTCGTTTGAGGACACACAAGCCCCAACCATAACCAACATTATGCTGTCTCCGGCTTCTCCCAGCATGCTGGATGATGTGGCTGTCTCAGCGGCTATCTCTGATGAAAGTGGTGTGTTGAGTGTGAGCCTCTTTTACATCAAAGGGGGATCCACAAGCTTTACCGAGACATCCATGACCGATGATGGTTCGGGGACATACAGTGGTACTATTCCAGGTGCGAGTGTTACCGTAACAGGTCTGGCTTATTTTCTCCGGGCGCAGGATGTGAATGGATTCAGTGTTGATTCAGATACGCTGTCGGTGCAGGTAACCTTCCCCGCAAGTTCACTGTCTACCGGTGTATCGGGGTCGGCATTCAGTAGTGGCTTCCCCATGAACAAGTGGCGGCTCATCTCCGTGCCGGCAGATCTGGATGATAACACAGTCCTCAACACCATTGGCGATGAATTTGGAGGCTCTCCCTCCAACACCACATGGCAAGCCTCCCGCTGGACAGGCTCAAGCTGGACTGATGCCACTCAGTTTGCTCAGGGAGAAAGTTATTGGCTCTACCAAATGGTGGCTGACAACGTTTCCTTTGGCACCGGCGCAGGGAAATCCGTTGATCTCATGGGTACTACGCTTATCCTCGATCCGGGATGGAATCTCATTTCTTCACCTTATGCATTCAAGGTCAATGTTACTGCAGATCAAGGTACGTTTTATGGACCCCTGACTTATGGTAACGGCAGCGAAGGATGGAGTGATGTGCTCAACCAACTTTCGCCCTGGGGTGGTTATATCCTCTACAACCGGACTGGCTCGTCCAAAACCTTAGACATTGTGCCCGTGAATGGAGGGGGTAGTATTTTGGCAAAGTCAACGGTGGATGAGATTGAAGGGTGGAAACTCAAACTGTCTGTTCATGGTAAAACTTACAGCGACGAGGCGAATTACATCGGTCGGATAGCCGGCGCTGAAGAAATGTTAGATCATTTCGATAATCCTGAACCCCCTTATATCGATGGATTTGTATCCCTTGCCATGTCCCGGCCTGATTGGGGAACTGGCTTGCCTAAGTTCACCAGTGACATTCGATCCCTTGAAGAAATAAATGGTGTGTGGGATATTGACCTTCATGTAAAAGATGAGTCCGGTCCAATCACAATGACGCCGAAATTACAAGGTGAACTGCCGGGTGATATTCAGGTTATCCTATTGGATTTGATGACACGCAAAACACACGACCTCATTATGGCTGCGCCCGGCATCATTATCACTGAGTATAGAGAGGCGTTCCCCTATCATTTCAAAGTGATTTCGGGGTCTCCTGATTATGTGAGCAGGACAGTCCATGAGATCCTCACATTACTGCCCGAGCAGGTTACTCTATCTCAGAACTATCCCAACCCATTCAATCCCACAACACGGATTCAATTTGCTCTTCCCAAGCCGGCACGTGTTGCTCTTAAGATATATAACCTGTTAGGCCAGGAAGTCGTGACACTGACTGAAGGATGGAAAGATCTTGGATACCACGAAGTCACCTGGAATGGGAAAGATCAATTTGGTCGGGAAGTTGCATCGGGTATGTACTTTTCAGTATTGAATGCAGGTAATCGGGTTGTTACGCGGAAGATGGTGCTTTTGAGATAGTTTGCAGGAACAGCGGAAGGTGCATCCCGAAGTTTCGGGATCTCCTCCACGGGAGTCCCTTCGGGCGCTTCGCTCCGAGGGACAGTAGGCAGAGTGGCAGTAGCAGGTATAGTCTTACTATGAGGTTATATGGAGGTAGCAATTGTTATGTAGCGCTCCCCGTGTTGTTGTCTATTCTCACGATGGGGAATTTGACCGACAGACAGAATGGATTAGTGGCTCTGTCACTAACAGTGTCATAGTATCACATTCCGATAGGACGGATGTTTCCTTTGATTCCGTTATTTCCAATAGCGGTGATTATCCTTTGGATTACTCAATTTTGGTGGATGCGAGATAGGTGACTTATGACTGGCTTAATATTTCGACACTTTCCGGACAGGTATTCGGCAACAGTGTGGATACTTATGACGGTTGGTTGTTCATCACCACAAATTCAGGTGCTGATCTGACTGATGTCACAGATACAGTAACAGTAGACCTGAACTTGTTATCTGATTCCGAGGATATTGCCACGAGTGCAATCACACTATCAGGAAAGAGAATTCAGCATGAAAATAATGGATTTATTCGTATCAAAAAGGAGTTATCACTTAAACGACCTGTATCTTGTTTATTAGTCCTTTGAAGAAGACAAGAAAATATGCTCTGATCTCTCTTTGTCTCTGTTTTGTTGCACAGGCTCAAGATAGTTATGTTCCAATCACTCATCCCGTTTATCCATTTCTTGAGTATTTGGAATCTGCAAGGAAACTGTTCGAGCCTCTTCCGACTCATCGCCCTCTGAGAAAAAATTATATTATTAAGCAATTGCATTCTGCCCGATCTGCTGGACTGACAAACTACGAAGCCAAAATAGTTGATTATTATTCCGTGCAAATACTGCCCATTGAGCGGCAAGAAACTGCCAAGTTTGATGGACCCATTGCTTCGCGAGGCAACCTTCGAAACGGATGGAGGAACATCTGGCAGTACGGCTGGGATACTCCTGAGTTACATCTTCTGTCCTTTCAGGATTCAATGATGGTGGCGACGTTCGATTGGAAACAAAACGTTCGAATTGAGAATTGGTCAGGTGAGTCCAGGAGAATAGAGGAGGATGGGTTCGTATTTGCTGGCCAAATTGGGGATAGGATTACTTGGGGATCAGAAATGTTCCGTTATCGTGAATTTCAGAATGATTCTATTAGGGTGCCACCCGTGGAATTCAAGCAGGCATTCCGCCAGATTCAAAAAGGGGGAGGGACAATTTCCTGAATTGGGACGAGACACATGGCTACATCACGTTTCGGTCGGGTATATTCCAGCTTGAGTTTAGTCGTCAACCATTTATTTGGGGGAGTTTTAATGACCATTCGTTGGTGTTTTCCAATAATAGTGCAGCATTCCCACTGTTGAGTGTCCAGACCCATTATCGAAAATTTCATTACCAATTCTTGCATGGGATGATCATGAGCGTGGTAGATTCTGTACAATCTGCATCCGGAATTGAGGTTAGGCAAAACAAGTATATCGTGGCTCATCGAATTGAATTATTCCCCATCAAGTACTTATCTCTGGTTTACTCGGAAATGATCATCTATGGCCGTGAGAGTCCTGAGTTGGGATATATGTTGCCAGTTATGTGGTTTAAACCACTCCAGCATAACCTTGCAGATAGAGA
Organism: Fidelibacterota bacterium; assembly: GCA_022562455.1. Taxonomy (GTDB): domain Bacteria; phylum Fidelibacterota; class Marinisomatia; order Marinisomatales; family SCKK01; genus SCKK01. The sequence goes on from JADFPG010000049.1 coordinate 7,948, forward strand.
TAATCTGTTAATTTCCCTCGAAGGGAAATTGACTCTTCCTGCATTTGGGCAGGTCTACGGAACACTTTTATTTGATGAGTTTGTTCGATCGAAGCTTTTCGAGAATTGGTGGGGGAATAAATTCGGTTTTCAATTTGGTATGAGATTCCCTTGGAAGATTTTTCATCGCCCTAACCTTTTTTTAGTAGAATTTACTGCTATTAGGCCCTGGGTATACACCCACAAACTGGATGTGAATACTTTCACACATAATATGCGCGGGTTAGGATTTCCCTACGGACCCAACTCCCAAGTGACTCATATTGTCAATCGGTTTATGCCCAACGAACGATGGGTCATTCAATTGAAATTCACTCAATTGAAGCATGGCGAACCTCGGACCGATGATGATTATCCTATCGGTTCAAATCCAAATGACAATTACAATGACCGTAACCAAGAAGATGACGACGTCACTTATTTTCTCATGGGGGATATCACAACAACCAACACGATCAAAATAAATGTTGATTACAGACTTTCAAATACAATTTGGGCCTGGTGTGCTGTAGAAACGATTGAATCAAAAAGTGAGGATCATACCATTATTCATATTGGGGTAAGGTTTGATTACTAATCTAATTATCGGACTTTTTCTTCTGGGTACAATCGTCTACTTTAGCATACTGCTGTTTGTGATCCGGGGATTGTTAGGTATTGAACAGAAACCTCCGAGAAAGGATGAGTTTGTTACTGTGGTAGTCTCATTTCGGAATGAAGTGCTAAACATTTCTAATTTGCTACAATCATTAAAAGAACTGACTTATCCTATTGATTTATTCGAAGTAATATTTGTTAACGACGGTTCCACGGATGGTGGTGAGAAATTAGTCGAAGCAGAGATGGACAAACAGCTACATTGGGATCTAATTGTGATTAGCAACAAACCAAAACATTTACAGGGAAAGAAGTATGGACTAACAAAAGCGATTGAAAAAAGCAAAGGTGATGTCATTCTAACAACAGATGCTGATTGTGAAGTCCCGCCTAATTGGATTCAGACCATGCTAGGGCATTTGTCTCCCGAAGTGGGTATGGTATTGGGACATTCACCGATTCATGAAGATGGTACTTTTTTTCACAGATTGTTAGCCTTTGATGTAATGGCAGGCTCTGCTGTTACAGCCGCCGGGGCATTCTATGACAAACCGCCACATTCCAATGGAAGGAATCTTATGTACCGAAAACAGGCATTTTTTGATGTTAATGGTTATTCTGAAAGCGGATATTTGGACAGCGGGGATGACTTTTTCCTATCCCAGGCTGTTCGAAAAAAAACTGGATGGAAATTTGATTTCTCTCCTTCACCAGAAGCTTATGTGTTTACGAAAGCATACTCTTTGGGGGAAAAATTCCTTAATCAGCAATTGCGTAAAAATAGCAAAGCAGTTTATCATACCATTCCCTTTCTTCTTGCTGCTTTTGGGATTCTTTTGCATATAATTGGCCTCCCATTTTTCGTATTTAGTGGCGTTATGGGTATCTCATCAATACTTGCACTTTTTGTTATTAAGATTTCACTAGAATTCTGGGCAGTTGTTGTGGCTTCTGAAAAACTCCATCTTTTGCACATGAGGAAATACTACCCTATTATGGCTGTTCTCTATCCAATGTTTATCCTCATTTTCTCCTTGGCTGGAAGCTTCAAATCGTATCAGTGGAAATAATATGTGGATAAAGTATCTCCCTGTGTTTCTTCCATTGTTGAGCTGGCGAAAAATATGGAATCTCTTTGCAATCGAACTCTCTTTAGTGTTAAGTAATCTTCTGAGGAAATCGTTTGTTTGGGGAATGCCAACCCAGATCATGGTGGAACCAACCAACATTTGTAATCTTCAATGTCCTCTCTGTGCAAATGGGGCTGGAGTTCTTGGAAGAAGACCAGATTATCTAGATCTTGAGGTCTTTAAATCAACCATTAATGAACTTCATCCGTGGCTAACTCAAATCCTTTTCTGGAATCAAGGAGAACCTTTTTTAAGCAAGACATTCTTGGAGATGGTAAGGTATACAGTAGATCGTAAAATCTTTACTCTTGCAAGCACTAATGGACACTTTCTGAATAATGCACAAGAAATATGTGATTCGGGCTTACACGCTTTGACTATTTCACTTGACGGTGCTACAGAAGATACCTATCTGAAATATCGAATAGGGGGTGATTTCCAGAAAGTCCTAAAAGGAATCAGAGGTATAGTGCAATTCAAAAGGAAGAATCACAAGAAGACACCTGTTCTCATTCTTCAGTTGGTAATTACACGACTGAATGAACATGAAGTACCGAAAATCAGAAAACTTGCTCGTGAATTGGAAGTAAACTATCTGTTACTGAAAACAGCAGAAATTCCCAATAAAGAGGATTTGGAGGTATACTCACCGCAAACTCCAAGATATAGAAGATATTTCTCCGGAAACGACATTCCCTTCCGTAAGAACTGTCCCAAACTCTGGACCCAACCAGTGCTTAACTCAAATGGAGAATGGTCTGTATGTTGTTTTGATAAAACTGTTACATTCCCTTTAGGTAGTTCCAAACAAAATGGGGGAAACTTCAGGGAGATCTGGACGTCAAGACAATTTAATACATTTCGCAAATTAGTATATAAAGATAGGAACAATTTTCCCATGTGTATAGACTGTTCTGCTCACTTGAAATTATTTTTCGATTTCGAGAAAACTGGGTAAGAGTGAAAATTACTTTCTTATTGAAGCTCGCTTTTTCCATGCTGATCATGGCTTATTTATTTACCAGGTTGTCGTTGCATCAGGTCTATGATTTCTGGCAGACCTTGTCACTTAGTACAATTCTCGTTTTGTTTTTTCTTTTTCTAGTGAATCTTATGATCCAGTTATGGCGATGGAGAACCCTTGTTATTAGCCACCTCCCCAAAACGAGTTTTGATCAGATTATAAAATCATTTTTTGCAGGATTTGCGTTACGACTTTCTGTGCCCGGAGGATATGCAGAAGTTGGGAAGATATTTTTCGTAAGTGGTAGTCGAAAAGAGACATTATTTGCGTTTGGCACGGAAAAATACATTGCTGCATCAACGCAATTTCTGTTGGTGGGGTTTGCTGGTATGTATATTTTACCAGAATTTTACACTGGCTCATTTGCTATGGTTGCATTGGCAGTGACATTATTTACCGTATACCCGTATTTCAAGAAGTTTCCTTTCTTGAAACGTCACTTAGACCCCGATTTTCCGTATTCTTCATCTATGATTATAGTGGCTGTATTAACGGTGATGGTTTATGCGTTGGTCACAACTCAATATTATTTTATGCTCCTACCCGAAAAGGTGTTGACGTGGTTAGAAATGGCTTCGGTTGTCATCATTCTGATCGGTTCTGCAATGATTCCAATCTCCTATTCAGGTCTGGGAGTCAGAGAAGGTGTAGGAATTTTTCTCTTTCAGCGATTCGATGTTGGACAAGAGATAGTGGTAGGCATGACGCTGTTGATTTTTCTTCTTAACATAGTACTCCCCGCCATTGTCGGGATGGTAGTGATTTTCAAATTTCGCAAATAGAGAATGTTTTCGTTTAAACAATTATTGGAATCTGTGGATTTGCCACAGAAACACAATGATATTTGATAATATTAGGATAACGATAGATAGGTAAGTTTTGCAACTTCTTCTACAAATTTTCTGATACCTTAATTACCTCTTATACAATGCTTGATATTGCTTTCTCTGCCTATGCATCGGCATGATGCGAAGCGGCTAATGAATGAGGCTAAATTCTGGTAAATATTTTTGTCTCAGTCTCCTCCATTATGAAAGGGAAAGTTGAACAAGGAGATTGAGTAATGACTAATTGTCTTTTTGAATGAACAGTTCTCCGATGATAAAGTAATTTGTTTCTATGCCACTATAATATTCAACTGTTCTGGGTTACCATTCCATCTGCAGCCAACTGTTTTTACAACCTGCTAAAGTACATTACATAGGATTTTATAACTATTATTCTGGGTATAAGATTAATACTGGATAAAAGATCGCCTCATAATCACTAAACGGTCACTCAAGCCTCCAAGTTCACTAATATAAGGAGGGACAGAGTACTGAAAATCCTTGTGTCGCTGGTTTCCCGATTCCATCGGGAGCCCGAGTCACGATACCCTCCAATATAATGTGGTGGGTATTTTTTCCCCAATAGTCAGTAGCTCCTCGACTTTGTCGGGACAGGCAGTCTCCTCGTTAATGAAAAAATACTACAACCCAAAAGAGAACATCCACTATATACAAAGAGAAAGAATTTCATATCTTTTTAATTGAAATTGATATTAATTTACATGGTCAGGGGTACTTAAATAGTCCAGTTTCTTAGACATTATGTTTTCCTATAAATACAACATTGGAGGGTTGAATAGATGTACTCACTAGGGCTATGTACCGGTGCATCAACCATCACACTGGTAGGAATAGAGAAAACCGGAATCAAACCGAAAGTGGATAAAGTCATTACCCGCATGCACGAGGGTAATCCCGAGCAGGTCATCAAGGACCTGTTGGCTGAATTTGATCTTACCCACTATAATTCCGTTGCAGTTACCGGACGGAGGTATAAAGAATTCTTAAATTTACCTAATATTTCCGAACCATTGGCAGTGGAGTACGCTCTCAAACATGTCAACGGAAAGGGACTGCATTACAATGCTGTCATCAGCGCCGGTGGAGAAACATTTATGGTATATACCCTGGATAATTCCGGTAAAATAACCAAAGTCTTTACAGGGAACAAATGTGCTTCCGGAACCGGTGAATTTTTTCTCCAGCAGACACGGCGAATGGATGTGACTTTGGATGAAGCCATCAAGTTCAGTGAAAATGAAACTCCCTATTTTGTGTCCGGGCGGTGTTCGGTTTTTTGCAAGAGCGATTGCACCCACGCCACCAATAAGGGTGTCCCAAAAGGCCAGGTGGTGGCAGGTCTGAGTCAAATGATGGCCAATAAAGTACTGGAATTATTGAAAAACACACCCAAGGAAAATATCATGATCGTTGGGGGAACAACGCGAATTAAGGTCATGATGGACTATTTGGAAAAAGAAATAAATAACCTGACTATACCTAAAGAAGCCGTTTATTTCGAAGCCCTGGGAGCAGCCCTCTGGGCTTTGGAAAATCAATCCGGTTCCCATGTGAACCTCAATCAACTTTTTACTACAAAAAAAACGCAATTCGACTATCACCAACCTCTGCGAAATTTTGAACATCGAGTAACATTCAAACATATGGATCAGGGAATAGCCAATGAAGGCGATCACTGTATTTTAGGTTTGGATGTTGGTTCTACTACCACAAAGATAGTACTGTTACGCGAGTCCGATAACAAGATCATCATCAGTGAATACTTGCGGACAAATGGTAACCCCGTTGCAGCCTCAAGAAAATGTTATCAATCGGTATTGGACCAATTGAACGGTACAAACGTTGTCATCCGTGGTATAGGTGTTACAGGATCAGGTCGAAAAATTGCTGGTCTCCATGCCCTCACCGACGGTATAATTAATGAAATCATCGCTCACGCCGTTGCTGCTGTCTTTTTCGATCCTGAGGTGGATACCATTTTTGAAATCGGTGGTCAGGATGCAAAATACACTTATATCACCAACGGAGTTGCAAGTGATTATGCCATGAATGAAGCCTGTTCCGCTGGTACCGGTTCTTTTCTGGAAGAGTCAGCCAAAGAAACCCTGGCAATTGAGACAGAAGATATCGCTGATTGGGCTCTAAGAGGAAACCACCCACCGAATTTCAACGACCAGTGTGCGGCATTCATTTCTTCAGATATCAAAAACACAATACATGAAGGGATTCCAAAAGAGGATATTGTCGCCGGATTGGTTTATTCTATCTGCATGAATTATGTGAACCGTGTAAAGGGAGCCCGGCCTGTGGGAAAGAAAGTCTTTATGCAGGGTGGCGTATGTTATAACCGGGCAATCCCTATGGCTATGGCAGCTTTATCGGGGAAAGAGATCATCGTACCTCCGGAACCGGGCCTGATGGGCTCCTTCGGAGTCGCTTTGGAGGTGAAGAACCGGATCGACCAAGGTCTGATGGATGAAAAACTATTCGACCTAAAAACACTTTCAAACCGGGAAGTAGAATATAAAGCATCTTTCAAATGTGCCGGTGGGAAAGAAAAATGTGACTTAGGGTGTTCAATCAATCGCATTTTTATTGAGAATCGAACCTATCCTTTCGGAGGAGCTTGCAATTTATATTATAACATCCGGGAAAAAATCCGGGTGGACGCCGGCAAGCATGATCTGGTCGTATTAAGACAACAATTAGTCTTTGACGAATATGCTCCGGATCTGGAAGATTTGCCGGCTGATGCTCCCACAGTTGGTATTTCGCGATCATTTTTAACGGGAACCTATTACCCTCTGTTTGCTCACTTCTTCAAAGAAGTTGGGTTTCGACCGGTATTAGCGGAAAAGGTGGACCCGGAAGGGATAGATATGTGTTCAGCTCCTTTCTGTTATCCCTGCGAAATTTCACACGGATTTTTCAAGAACTTATTGGATTTGAAACCAGATTTCGTATTTATGCCCCATATCTCCGGTACCAAGGTTACAAATGGTCAGAATCCTTCCAAAACTTGTCCCCTTATACAGGGTGAGCAATTTTATCTGAAACAGACATTTGAAAACAGACTCCAGGAAGGAGGACCTAAAATCCTTACTCCGTATCTTGACCTGTCTGTTAATACCTATGAGCTAAAACGGCAATTTTTGACAATGGCAATGACCCTTGGAGTCAGCAAACGAAAAGCAGGGATTGCCTTTATCAAGGCTTGGACAATACAGAGCCGTATGCAAAGCCACATGATCGAAGTGGGAAAGAAAACCATCCAGGAAATTGAGCAAGATCCCACTCGAATCGGTGTCGTCTTGTTTGGTCGACCCTATAATGCCTTCGTCCCTGAAGCCAATAAGGGTATTCCCCATAAATTTGCTTCCCGGGGAGTCACGATCATCCCTGTAGACTTTCTGGATCTAAAAAACTACCCAGTCCGAAATCATATGTATTGGTCTATGGGACAAATCAACCTTAAAGGTGCTTTGGCGATAAAGGATCATCCCCAGTTATTTGGGACTTACATTACAAATTTCTCCTGTGGACCGGATTCATTTGTGGTGGGATACTTCCGGGACATACTGGGCACCAAACCATCCCTGACCCTTGAACTGGATAACCATACTGCTGATGCCGGTTTGGAAACACGGATTGAGGCATTTTTGGACATTGTGGCACGGTATAGAAAATTACTGTCAACTCACCTGAGAGAGAAACAAATGGACAGTGAATTCCATCCAGCTGTTTCCAAAATCGAGGATAATCAATACTGGATCACAACTTCCGAGGGGGAACAAATATCACTGTTCGATCCCAGAGTACGGGTTGTCTTTGGCTCCATGAACCAATTCTCTTCTCAGGCAATAGCCGCTACCTACATCAGTATGGGAGTCCGTAGTTTAGCACTACCTCCAATGAACGAGGAGCACCTGAAGATTGGTCGAGGTAATTCCACCTGTAAGGAATGTCTGCCATTGCAGCTTACAACCGGCGCTTTGATAAAATATGTGAAAAATGAACGGCCCAAAGACGAAGTTACAGTCTACTTTATGCCAAGCGCGGATGGACCCTGCAGATTCGGACAATATCAGGACTTCATGATAGATTTAATTCGAAAACAAAAAATCAAAAATGTAACTTTCTTGTCCATGTCAAGCAAGGATGGGTATGCAGGTCTCGGGAACAAGTTTGTTATGTTGACTTGGAATGCGATCATCATCTCTGATATTTTTGAGGATATTCATAATGCCATGATGGTTATCGCTGAAGATCCGGAGCAAGCCCATCAACAATTGATGGTAATCTGGAAAGAAGTGATCATCGGTCTTGAAGGGGGAGCGAAACCTTTCCGGCAGGCAATTATCCAAGCTGCGAAGGATTTGAAACACATACCTCAAGCTATAGCCCTTGAAGAAGTACCGCAGATCCTAATTGTCGGTGAGATCTACGTACGTAAGGAGGGAATTTCCCGGCGGTGGTTACCGGAACGTCTTGCTCAAAGCGGAATTGTATCTCATGTCGCTCCTATTCATGAATGGGTTTACTATATAGATTGGTTGATTAAGAGCAAGTTGTTACCGGATCAGGTTTCCCTGAAAAAACGTCTTTCAAACAAAATAAGACATGCCTTCATGGTCCGGAGCGAAAGGGAAATCAAGTCAATAATGGCAAAATCAGGGTGGTATATACCCCGGTTTGTGGATGTTGATCACGTGATTGAGACGGCAAAAGATTTTATTTCACCTAAATTATTGGGTGAAGCCATTCTAACCGTTGGTGGTCCCTTGGCGGAAGTAGGAAAGGAATTTTGTGGCTCTATTGCTATAGGTCCTTTTGGATGTATGCCCAACCGTCTCAGTGAGTCTATTCTCAACTTGACCATGGACAAGGAACATGTGCAGAAAATAAGACCTGATTCCCAGACAGCTTTAGTGATGCAAGAAATCCAGAATCTCCCCTTTTTAGCCATTGAAAGTGATGGCAATCCCTTTCCCCAAGTCATTGAAGCGCGGATAGAGACATTTATCGTTCAAGCTCTGCGAATGAACGAGGTCATGATGAAATATCCCAATAGAGATGTGGATATTCCCACAGAAGTGTAAATTTCAGTCTATCTGAAGAAATTTTCCCCCTAAATTGAACGATTCTCCCCACACCCTCGACAGTAATATACACGCTCACTGGGTTGGTGTCCCGAAACTTCGGGATAAATTGCGATCAACTTACGAACACAAACAGGCTGTTTGTGCTACTCGTGGTTAGCCCGCATTTCTCACAAGAAATTTACTACGATTGCAGAAATGCGGGTTAGTACAATTATCTAAATCAGAAACCAATAGTTTAACTTAATCAACAGCGTATTCGAATTCGATCTGTCCCAGATATCATCTTCAGCTGAAAAGAAATTAAAGTTATTTAAGTTATATACTACAAATAACGTACTTCCCGATAAATACTCCCATCGAATAACAAACGTCCCTACAGTATTATTAATCTTGAAATCAGGATCATCCACATAGTCATACGGTTCAAAGTCTAATGTTCTGGGGGCTTGAAGCCTTTTGAAATGATGATAATCCATATTGACTCGGAAGGGTTGAACCCACATCTGGAATGACAGCTCAGGTGAAAATGTCCAGTTCATCCGTAGTTGAATATCATTAATTTGTTGCTTGGAATCACTGTATACTATTTGAACACCGCTTGTATCGCTTTCAACCCCCACCCACTCAACCTTATTATTATACAAAGACTTAGTTGCATCAACTGAAAAAGTAAGATAGTCGGTGGGATTAACGGTAACAACTAATTTTGCCATATAACCTCCCCCTCCTAAATTATCCTTTCCGAAACCATAAATGGGATTGACTACAATACGTTTTCTATTGTCGCTTCTTAACCAAGCCCATCGTGACCATGAACTGGGCGACCTGATATCCCACGCCAAATTATCTATAAATGTATCATCATCACTGAAGGATGGAAAGTTAATCTCTGTTCCAAAACCAAAAGCCCAATAATTTTTCATAATATTTTCTTGTTCGATATTCAGGCTTTTTGAAAGAAGTAACCCATCGATCCTTGATCTATAAAAGAATCTAAATCTCAAATCATTCCGTAGGAAAGAACCCCAAGAATCTTGTTGGCGGATTCCGCCAAATGTTCCCAAAGTCCATGTCCCATTCCGGTTTAAAAATCCCAACTCATTGATCTCAAAGGAGTCGTCGAACCAAGATCCAACTATTCTCAAATCCCACCATACCGGATCACTATATTCCAGGAAGAATCTTCCTGCAGATCCATACTTCTTTTCAGAGTGAGAACCTGTGACTTGACCTGCAAATGAAAATCGATTATCAAATAATTTAAACCTCCAATCCAAACCTGCAGTAGATGCTGACATTCCCTTATATCTCCTTATATCCGTAGCCAGAAATCCCACGGTAGAAAGCTCATTAAAGACCGGAGTTTTGACCCGTCCGACAAAGTAGTTAGTATAAGGTTCTAACAATATATCTTCTCTAACAGTGTCTCCGTCTACGGTATGTTCCCAAATACCATACTCTCGATCTGTGACACTTTCAATGACACCAAATTCGATTCCAGAAGCTGTCCTTCCCATCAGTTTTGCAGCGGCAAGTATTGTTGTAGCTTCGGGACTTTCTACAATATCGCCATCTTCCGGTGCAAAATATCCAGGCTTTTTTCCAATTCTCCTGGAGTAAAATAATTGGATTCGGTTTTTAAAAAAGGATCCCCCTTCAACAAAAAATATTCTATTCTCCTCAAAGAATGTCTCAAAAGCGGTGAGATTCAGTACTGAAGGATCAGCCTCTACCTGCCCGAAATCCGGATTAACAGTGAGGTTAAGGGTTGTGTTACTGGCAAGCCCATACTTTGTATCGAATCCTATATTTCGGGTTAATTCGTTCTTATCTCCAGTACGATTCCCGCCCAAAACATACGGTAATATTTCGAATTGGTGAGGTGTTGGAATGTCCTTGATACCTTTAAGTATCCCAAATCTGGAAACAATGCCCTCTACTCCTCTTTTCTTGGCTGGCCATTCATGGAATTCCTGTTTGCGATAAATTGCCCGATTTAGTTCCAATCCCCATATCTGCTCGAGTTCATCACTGAACCAGAAAAGGTAAAATGGTATCCGATATTCAACAGTCCAACCAAGGGAATCTACTTTTACCTTCGCATCCCAAACTCCATTCCAACTGATGTCATAATCATCATCATTATAAATATAGGCGTCGAGTTCAACGCCAGCAGCGTTAACCATAAATGAATAACCTGTTCGATTATCATTTCGGCTGTCAAAGGCAATGCTGACCCAGTCAGCATTATTAGCGGCGGCCTCCATCCACATGTCACGGCGAGCAAGTCGTCTCATGATTTTATCCGGTTCTGAATCAAAGTTTCTAAAACTAACATACAGGTTTTTATCGTCATATAGAATTCGCACCTCTGTTAGCTTTGTAGGAGGCATTAAATTATCCGGTTCAACTTGAAGTAAATCGGTAATGGGTATTCCCTCTCTCCATACTGAATCACTTAAGTCGCCATCAATAACAGGCGGTGATGAGATTCTGACCGCATAGGCAACTTTCAGATGTAAGGTTGCAGGATCAATATTTGAGCCATCCATAGGATTATTTTTAAACCCGAAAACCAGACCACTACAAATAATCATAAATATGGAGTATTCCGTAACTGTTTTATTCAATCTGTTTGTGCTCATTTATTGTCTATAATAGTTTCTATAATAAATCATTAAGAGGTAAATTTACCGAATTAATTGAATGTTTTTCTAAAAAAATACGGAAAAGGAGAACTAATGAGTGTGAAGAATTTTGATTTTACCTTAGCCATTGGGGGTGCAGCAGGTCAAGGCGTTGCCACTCCTGGGAACATTTTAACAAGAATATTTACCCGTCGGGGATTACACTTCTATGCCTATAATGCACACCAGTCCATCATTCGAGGCGGACACAGTTTTCTCACCTTTCGTGTGGGAAGTGAACAGGTTAAAACCCACGGTGATAAGTTTGATTTACTCATTGCCTTAAATCAAGACACCATGGACCGGCACCTTATCCATATGAAACCAGGTACCTGGGTGCTTTTTAACAGTGATACCATACAGTTAGGCGAAATCACAGAAGGTGTTCATTTCTGTCCAATACCTGTTAATGAACTGTCCAATAATAACCGAAATAAACTTATCCAAAACACAGCCGCCATTGCGGCTGTTTTATCAATTTTAAATTTAGATGTAGCAGAATTTGAAGAAATTCTTGTACAGATGTTTACCCGAAAAGGTGAAGAAGTTGTAGAATCAAATGTAAGCATTGCAAAGGCATCGTACGAATACGCAAAAAAGAATTTTACAGTTAATTCCCAAAACGTACCTGT
>JADFPG010000169.1 GCA_022562455.1 Fidelibacterota bacterium
ATAGATTATTTTCAGCAACAAAAATGAATATAATCGTAAATACAATTAAAAGCATATTACCCCCTAACAATGCGCTGCTACGAACGCCAAAAGCGGGCAGCGTGGAAACTAACTTTAGGGAGATGAAAGGATGATTAGAATAAAACAAATGGAAGTCGGGAGCGCCGCAGAGCTCTCTCGTTAAAATTCATACGAAAAACCGATGAGTACCTTTTTCACTGTAATATCCTCTTTTGTACCACCGGGTGTATAACTATCCCGTGTTTCCCGCGCCCAGGTACCATACAGATAAGTAATATCGAAACGAACATATTTATCAATGGCAAAACTGACACCTCCAGTGAGGAATTGTCGATCCTGATCACGATTGACGTCTCTCAGTGGAGAAGGAAATAACATATACCCCGCACGAAGTTTTGTTCGTAGTTTTTCCAAATTGATTTCACTGCCCAGATGATATTCCATGGTGGGTTGATATTTAAGACGGATTTGATCATTTTCCTCTAAGAATTCACGATGGTCTGCGTCCTTCAAATCACTACTCCGGATATCAAATCGGGTTTGAGACCAGTCGCGATAACGAACGGATGTTGTTAGTATGATGAATCGATTGCCAAAAGAAAAACCTCCATCAAAATAAAATGGCGTGGTCACCTCATATTCCCATCGTCCCGTTTCTTCGGTGGCATCCACATATCCGTCATCAAAGGTCAGTTCATCATCATTGGCGTGGACTTCTTCGATGACAAAACCGGATGGCAGCGTCATCACGGCGCCAATTTTTAATCCCTTGCTCAACCGGATCAACCCGCCGATCTTCAAACTGAGGGCGTTGTATTTTGATTGGAGGTACCGATTAATCTTATATCGGTCAAAATCGCCGGGATATTTGGAGTAAATATTGTTAATATCATTCTGGTCGAAATTGAATCTATACTGCTCCTTCCCACCTGTATATGCGGCGGTAATTCCAAAGGTAACGTTGGGAGATAAGGCAACTGCTCCCCCTATACTCCATTGATGTAATCCCCCTTCGCTGCTGACCTGTTCAAAACGGTGTACGTCTTTTTCAAAAGGATAATAATCCGTTTCATCATTATTATCGGTAATTGTAAAACCGACCCCATTGGCTTGATCACTAAATCCGGAGAAAAGTAGATTCTCATCAAAGTCCGAGATTCGGTTATAGCCAAGAGCCATAACAAAACTTCCCCGTTTGGTTGGGAAAGGAATTGCTACTCCTAAGGATCGAAACCGGGTATATGTCTGGTCATTCAAAGTCCAATTATTAGCGAAATTGGCATTATTAGCGAAATTCATGTGGGATAGCTCGGTGAATAATACATAATTTTGTATTGCACCCAATCCAGCGGGATTCCAGTAGATAGCTGTATAATCATCCGCTAATCCCGTGTAAGCGCCTCCCATGGCTAATGCACGAGTACCAAACCCTATCTCTCGATCCAAAATATGTATTGCATCGTAGGCGCTTTGTGCTTGAAGGATATAAGTTAGAATAGACAGAACTCCTATGATTACTGTCTGTTTTAAATCCCTCGTAATTTGCCTCTTCATCGTTCTCAATTTGTCCATATAAACAGAGATTATTTTCTGTTTCGACTCTTTGAAAATCCCCCGTGAGTTCTTCCGGACTTATTAATTCCGGAACTTCGTGATTTGCTATGACCATGGACATTTGATCTTGATGTACTTCTATTAACCTGCATTGTTGCTGTATGTTTTGAACTTGAACGGGTATTCTTTTTCGATATTGAGGCTCTTGACTCCCTGGATCTGTTTTTATCAACATTCCTACCGATACTTGAACTGAAAATAAGACGTTCAACCCGGTGGTATATCCGCTTGACCGTTCTATTTGCTTTCACGTCGCTTTGGCGTTCAGGCCTACTGGTTCTCCGGATTTCAATATTGGTTCCCCGTCCGTCGATTCGGTTTCTTCATGTCAGGCTTGTTACGTTTCACAGTACGGGTAGCTGTTTTAGTGCGGTCCATTATATTTACCAGAGAACCTTTTCCTACAGACGAGTTTGAACCCAATTCCTCAGGGGAATTAGATGGACGCACAATCGTTTGGTCAGTTAAGTCAGCCCCCCTGCGATCCCAATCTCGTTTCTTCCTTTGGTCCGGATCTTTCGTGTAAACAGGCCAATACCAACTCCGGTATGGATCCCAATATCCAGGATAATACCCCGGATAATAGGCGTAACTATAATATGGATCATACCAAAAAGGATCGTTCCAGCACCATCCTGAGTAGTAATATCCTGACCAGTAAGGTCGGTATCTTGTATGATGCCACGAATACCAGTATGGATCACCCCACGTAAAATATAAACTGTGATAAAAGCGGGTATCATAAAAGAATGGATCGTAATAGTACCACCAATCGTTTGGATCATAAATCCCATAGTAGTATTCATGAACAATAGTATCGGTTGGAATGACATTTTCTTGTGTAGTATCTGTTGTTGATTCGAATTCTGAAAAACCTTCCTGCTGTGTTTGATAAACAGGTTGCTCTGTTACGGAAACCATATTTGAAATGGCAAGCTGGGTATAACAACCCTGGATAAAAAGAATCGTCAGAAATTGGATTCCAGCAATAAATAAATATCCGAGTTTCTTCATAATCGTTCCTGATTAATAATTAGTGTCATTATATGAGGATATTTTAGGATTATTACAAGAAGAATAAAAGTTGCACGAATTTTCATGAGTGCCTCGATTCGACCCAATATTAATTATTTCAGACATCTATTTTAATTATTGCAAATAACGTACCAACATCATAATGTTCATTTAGAATATTCAATATGAACATATTCATCTTAAATAGAGTTTATTGCTTAGCCTTTTGATTTTATCGACTGTGCAATAATAAATTCTTGACTTATTGTTGTTTACAATATAATTTATTCTTAGCAATATGAATAGACAAAAACTATATAGTGAACTATATCAAAGAATTGGCAATACAAGTCTTTTGCCGCTTCGTAATCTTCCCATCCCGAATAATAATACAATATATTGTAAATATGAGTTTGAAAATCCTTCGGGGTCTCATTATGATAGGGTCTACTATAGACTTTATCATTATTATGAATTGGAAGAGCAGAGAATTCAGCCCGGCATTACCCCCGTAATTGAGAATACATCCGGATGCGCGGGGGCAGCTTGTGCATATATTGGGAAAGAGCTTGGCTACGAAACGCATATCGTTGCACCGGGAAACCTACCTCAAAATAGATTTAATAATATTCTGGAATATACATCAAATCTGTATTGTACCTATGATGCAGACTACGTTTTAGGTACACAAAAATTATTAAGAGAATTATTGGATAAAGATCATAAAAATAAAAATAAGAACGATCCTACCCGGTTATTTTGTTTGAATCATTCTCAAGCGGTTGAGAGCGTGCTTGCCATGGAAGAATGTGGCAAAGAAATTGTTACTGGTCTTTCTAAAACAGACGGGGGAATTGATATTTTTGTTTCAGCAGTTGGTAATGGGACTTCAATGTTAGGTATAGGGAGTGTATTAAGAAAAATATGGCACACACAAATCATAGCCTTAGATCCGGTTGAAGCTCCGGTTGTAAGTAATTTAAAGGAAGGTGTCAACAAATATAAAGAGTATAAAGAACATGAATTGTATGGTATCGGAGCTTGGGGGATTGAGTTCCCTTTTATAAACACAAAATATATTGACGATACATACACAGTTGCTCCGAATGAATGGGAGCACGCACTCCGACTCCTTATTGAAAGAGAAAGTTTATATGTTGGACATACGGCAGCAGCTTCTTTGGCAGTTGCCTTGAAAATGGCTGAAGATGTAAGCAATAAAAACATCCTCATAATATTATATGACTCATTAAAAAATTATTAACCGGGGATATTCACAGGATCTTGAGATTTGCCACTAAGAACACTCTGCCCGACAGATAGCAGACGGGGAAGAAACACAAATTTGACAATAAAAAAACTTAGCATCAATTTTGGTGAGCTACTATTTCAAAATAATAATACCAGCCGTTTATGGGTAATGTATTATGCGGAGTCCGCAGGATCCTTTGAACATCCCGTGGAAAAATATTAGCATTACCTAATTTGAGCGATTTTGGTAGGATAAGTTGTTAACTTGTCTTCGTGATGAGGCGTAAAATCTCCAGTAATGGAAAAACTCAATGAGTAATAGCAGATTCCTCAATAATTGGCATAAAATTGCTCAAATTAGGTGTTACTTAGTGGCTGCTGAATAGATTTAAGGGGTTTGTATGTTTGATGAAAAATTTTTTGATAGTTACTTAGTAGAGCTGGTCAATAATGATTATGGCTACCAGACTGCAGAAGTATTCCTCAATCAAGAAGGACAAGGGCTTGTGCGACAAGCAGTGTTATTCAGGATTGATTCTGAAATACTCAGATTATATTACGAAAATTGGAACGGCATTTCAGACATAAATGATTGGGTAAGGAAAAACTTATATGATCTGGAAAAGAACTACGACAGGGTCACAAAGAATATCTGGAGATTTAGACCCCTTGTTTACACAAAAAATAGAATAATTAACACCTATCCCTCAGATATCAAAAGTCTCTCAGGTTCATCGGCAAATCATATTGAACTAACAACAGTAGAGGACTTTGACAAGGTTTCTCCAATGGAGTACAGCTTTCCCCATCGTTCTGCTTATGAATCACAATACAATAAATATCTATTAAATGGACAGTTAAAAAGTCTTGTTGCGATTCCTATATTTGTCCGGGGGATAAGAGGGATTCTCCGGGTAATGAATAAGATCGACTGGAGAAATGTCCCCTATGAATTTATCACAGACTTTTCCAATGAAACGCCGGGGTATGATTTGGATAAGATTCGTGATGTGGCAGCTCAACTATCCAGAGATTTAACATATAATGATGATGCAATATTCGAAATTAAAGTGCGTCAGATCAACCTTTCAAGAGAGGAAGATTCAACTTATGAAAATATCATGAATGACTGGTGGGGCAGTTCCAATGTAAGCAAAACGGTTTGTATGCAAGCTGCCAAGGCATGCCATTCGGATAAACCATTACTGATTTTAGGTGAAAGTGGTGTTGGGAAAACGACATTGGCAAAGCTCATAAGTAAGC
>JADFPG010000170.1 GCA_022562455.1 Fidelibacterota bacterium
ATAGACATATTATTTCAATCGAAGATCCAATTGAATTTGTTCATCACAGTAAAAAATCATTAGTAAATCATCGGGAAGTCGGTACCAATACCCATTCGTTTGCAAAAGCGCTTCGAAGCGCTCTACGCGAGGATCCCGATGTGATTGTTGTGGGCGAAATGCGCGATCTTGAAACGACTGCCCTGGCGGTAACAGCAGCTGAGACAGGCCATATAGTCTTTGGCACATTACACACAATGAATGCAACAAAAACATTAGATAGAATCATTGATCAATTTCCAACAAACCAACAAAGCCAGATTCGTATTCAGTTAAGCGAATCCATTTTAGCTGTTGTGTCTCAAGTGTTATTGAAAAAACAGGGCGGAGGTCGCATTGCTGCGTTCGAAGTGATGATCGGAACATCGGCAGTATCAAACCTTATTCGAGAAAATAAAACATTCCAATTGCCTTCGATACTTCAAACAAGTGGTAAGATTGGTATGATTACAATGGAGCAGTCGTTGATGAAACTATTATCCACAGGAGAAATAGAAAAAAAGACCGCAATGGAAGTTATTGATGACCCGTCTAAACTTGATAAAATAAAGGAGAAGGGATAAGCCATGTATTCAATCAATGATTTATTGAATGTCATGGGAGAAACAGAAGCTTCAGATTTATATGTTGCGCTCGGGGCATACCCCATGCTGAAGATTTCGGGGAAAACAATCCCTTTGGAAAAAGAGGTTGTTACACCTCAAATTATGAACGCATTGAAGGCCGAAATTTTAGATGAAAGCAATACGACCTTGTATGCTCAGAATAAAGAATTGGATTTTACTTATAGTTTACCCGGTAAAGGCCGATTCCGGGTAAACATTTTTAGACAAAGAAATTCTGATTCATTTGTGGTTCGTCGGATTATATCCGAGATTAAAACACTGGAAGAATTAAACCTTCCTGCCCTGCTCGGTAAGTTGGTAGAAAAAGATAGGGGACTTATTTTAGTCGTTGGCGCTACCGGGTCGGGGAAGTCTACCACAATGGCAGCAATGGTCGATCATCGAAACGCTAATATTCCTGGACATATTTTAACTCTGGAAGATCCCATAGAATTCCTCCACAGTCACCAGAAAGGTATTATTACCCAGCGGGAAATAGGAATGGATACAAAAACGTATAACACCGCGTTAAAAAGTGCATTGAGAGAGGCGCCTTCCATGTTAATGATTGGGGAAATAAGAGATGAAGAAACCATGTCAGCCACATTGAATTTTGCTGAAACGGGTCATTTAGTTTTAAGTACGCTGCATTCCAATAACGCCTACCAAACCATTGAACGTATCGGAAGTTTCTCCTCATCTCCTCAGCAGAAAATGACCCGGCTGCAACTGAGCCAGAATTTACTGGGTATTGTCGCTCAGAGATTGGTACCCACAATCAGCGGTGGGTATATTGCGGCAATGGAAATTATGTTGTCGACGGCACGAATAAGAGATTTAATACATAAAGGGGAGTTTCAATTGTTAAGGCATACTATTGAGACGTCTACAAACGAGGGTATGCTTTTATTTGATCAGTCTTTATATAATTTATATAAGGAAGGACATATTTCAGAAGATTCGGCAATACATTGTTCAGACAGACCGAGTGATCTCAAACTGAAAATCAGATCGAAAGAAGAACAGATGTTCACACAAAAAATTGAATTAGTTGAAGAGGATGAATAGAGCTTAATAAGGAATAAAAATGGAAAGTAAAACGGTACTAATCATAGATGATGAAGCGTTTTTTATCGAGCCACTTAAACTGTATTTTGAAGGACAGGGTATGTCTGTCATCACAGCGGAAGATGGTTTAACAGGGTTGAATCTTGCAAAATCTGAATCACCGGATGCCATTATTCTTGACCTGATGCTGCCGGTAATAGATGGGTATCAGGTATGCAGATTGTTGAAATATGATAAACAATATCGGGGTATACCAATCATTATTGTTTCTGCTAAGGATACAGAAAATGATAAAGCACTCGGGGAGAAGAGCGGTGCGGATTTATACGTAACAAAACCGGTGAATCCGGCGAATGTTTATGAACAAATCAAAGAATATTTTTAAAGAATGTTAATATACATGGATTTATTTTTTGTCATAATATTCGGATTAATGGTTGGTAGTTTTTTAAATGTCTGTATTTACAGGATGCCTCGTGAGGAATCTATTGTACATCCCAGATCACACTGTCAAAAATGTAATCACCAACTTCCTTTTTGGGAAAATATTCCAGTTTTGAGTTTCCTATTTCTTCGTGGACGGTGTTCTAGCTGCAAGACTCCGATTTCATTTCGATATATATTTGTAGAACTTTTGACTGCTTTGCTGTTTATCCTTCTTTATAATCAATACGGGTTGTCTCTTGACACTTTAATATTTATTTTTTTCTGTTGCGTTATCTTGATTATCACATTTATCGATATCGATTATCAGATTATTCCTAATCAATTATTGTTAATTGGGGTTATTCCGGCCGTTTATCAAATTATCCGCATCGGGTTTCAGAATTCAAGTTCCTATTTTATTGGAGCAGTTGGCCTTGGGACAGGGATACTCCTGATCGGGCTGATGGGAAATATTCTATTTAAAAAAGAAAGCATGGGCATGGGGGATGTAAAATATGCAGTGCTGATCGGGTTACTTTTGGGGTGGCAAAACGGTTTAGTGGCTATATCTTTAGCATTTTTGTCTGCGGGATTTTTAATACTGGTACTTTTCCCTTTTGGTAAAATTTCTTTCGGTCAACGAATTCCATTTGGGCCATTTTTAAGTTTAGGAACCATTATCGCCATGCTGTGGGGCCCCATTATCATATCAACCTATTTACAACTTATGTTCTAGGAGATATCATGGCAAATCAACGTAAAAAACAATTAGGGCAGATTCTTGTTGAAGCGGGGAAGATTAATGACAATCAGTTGGAAGAAGCGTTAACCTATAAGCAGAGCCGTAATATTTACCTTGGAAAAGCGATAATCGAGTTAGGTTTATTGACTGAAAAAGAAATGATTCAAACGCTGGGTAACCAATTAAATCTACCATACCTTGATTTATTGAACTATGAAATAGACCCTGAAGTGCTGGAGAGGATTGATGAAACAATCGCATTAAAACAAAAAATTATGCCCTTATTCGAATTAGACAGCATATTGACTGTTGCAATTGGCGAT
The DNA here is from genome assembly GCA_022562455.1 of Fidelibacterota bacterium. Lineage (GTDB taxonomy): Bacteria > Fidelibacterota > Marinisomatia > Marinisomatales > SCKK01 > SCKK01. The sequence goes on from JADFPG010000170.1 coordinate 3,204, forward strand.
CCACTTAACATTGAGGTGATTGATGATATTAGTGATAAAACCGGTATGGAAGTGAATTTGGTATTGGCAACAGAATCTGATATTGAACAAGCAATTGATTTATATTACAGTGCGGAAAAATTTATTTCCAAAACCGGAGGAAAAGCGGATAAAGGAGCCCGAATTGTTTCCAAGGAAATTGATGAGGAAACGGAGATTGTTGAAGCAGTCGATATGTTATTCAATGAAGCCATAAAAATGGGAGCAAGTGATGTTCATATTGAACCTCGTGAAAAAGATGTTCGTATCCGTTTTCGGGTTGACGGTGTCTTACAACAGTATTATACCATTCCTAAATCATCCATGGCTCCCATGATATCCCGGGTAAAAATATTGGCCAATATGGATATAGCAGAATCAAGAGTCCCTCAGGATGGGAGATTTTCCCATAATGCAAACGGTAAAAAAGTAGACGTAAGGGCGTCAACCTTTCCGGCAGCGATGGGTGAAAAAGTAGTGCTGAGAATCCTGGATGAATCACGGGGAAGGATCGAGTTACACAAACTTGGTTTTTCTGAGGACATCATTAAGATATGGAGAAAAGTTATCCGCAATCCGAATGGTATCGTACTTGTCTCCGGTCCAACAGGGAGTGGAAAAACAACTACCTTATACGCAACAATGAATATTGTGAATACCGTGGAAGTCAATATCATGACAATTGAAGATCCCATTGAATATCAATTAGATAACATCAATCAGGCTCAGGTAAATCCACGGGCAGGACTGACCTTTTCCACTGCGCTGAGGTCTATGCTTCGTCAGGACCCGGATATCCTGATGGTGGGTGAAATGCGTGATGTTGAAACAATCGAAATTGCAGTACGCGCCGCATTGACAGGCCATCTGGTTTTCAGCACGATTCATACAAATGATGCTGCATCGACATTTACACGTCTTTTGGACATGGGTTTGGATTCCTTTCTTATCAGTTCTTCAATCAGGGCTGTTCTCGCACAGCGACTGATACGCATATTATGCCCCCGATGTAAACTGGAAATCGAACCAACGGATGCATTACTAGAATCCATTGGTGTTGATGGAAAATTCACTGGGAAATTGTATAATGCAACTGGATGTGCCCACTGTAAAAACTCTGGTTATCACGGCCGTGCAGGTGTATATGAACTGTTGATACCCAATGAGGAAATTACTGATTTGATTAATAAACATGCGACAGCTACAGAGATAAAAAAAATTGCGGAGAAAAATGGTATGACCTCATTAACAAAATCAGCTTTGGTATTTGTTAATAAGGGGTTGACCTCCGTTGAAGAAATGATTCGTATTACCATGGGATAAACAGGATCAATTCACTTAAAAATAGCCATAAAATGAATTTCATAATTGTACTGTCTTCAAAGAATAAAAAAATTCAGCAAACATTTGTATCCTTAAAAAATTCCGGAAAATTAGGTCGCGGTAACATCACCTTTGCAAAAGATTGGGTTACTGCTCTTGGATATGCCGCTATAGATCCTCTTTCATGCATGTGGGTCGATTGGGATACGATTGGCAGACATTTTCATTATTTTTACCAAGAATTGCATAAGGTTAACAGGTGGATGCCATACATTTTAATCATTGACAAAGAGAATATAGAAGGGAAGGTCTGCTCAGGTACTGAACAATTATTTACACTTATACCTAAAGATAAATTAGAAGATGATTTTGATGAAATATTCTCACAAATATCATCTTATTTTGATATGGTGTCAACTATTTCTAAAGCGTATAAAAACTATCTGCGACCCAATGGTTTTTCGTCATTTACCGGGAATTCTTCAGCGATGTTTACTCTTTACAGTCATTTGATCAATATGGCACCTCCTGATTTCACTGTAATAATTACAGGAAGCAGTGGAAGTGTG
>JADFPG010000050.1 GCA_022562455.1 Fidelibacterota bacterium
AAGCTATGCGGTTAACTTTCTTTGCTTTCAAGTGAGCAACTGCTTCGGCAACGGCCAGATAAGTCTTTCCGGTTCCGGCAGGACCGATGGAAAAGACAACATCGTTTTTTTCTATTGCCTCAATATATTCAGTCTGTCCCACTGTTTTGGGTTTTATTATTTTCTTTAATAATCCGGTCAAGAGGTCGTCATGAGAAATACTTTCGGCCGGGCCTTTGCCATTTTCTTGAATCATTGTAATGGCATAATGCAGATACTGCTCGCTGATATATTCTCCCTGTCCTATTCGTGTCACCAGGTCTTGAAGAAGACGAATCATCATATCGACATCCTTGACCGGTCCCTCTACAGAAAGCCTATCACCACGGGCGACTATCTTGCTCTCAAAATTTTCTTCAATTTGACGAAGAAAGATCTCATGATGACCGAAGAGCAATCTTTGGTCAATGCCCGCAAGCGAGAAAATCTCAGTTTTTCTTTCCTGTTTTGATGAATCAAATTATCAACTTATATTTTTCTGCTTATTTTGAATAACATAAAAACTATTGGGAGGTTTTATAGTGAAAAATACAGTTGAATTTAATGACAGTAATTTTGATAAAGAGGTAATGGAGTCAGATATCCCGGTACTCGTTGATTTTTGGGCTGAATGGTGTGGTCCTTGTAAGATTATTGGACCTGTTGTCGAAGAAATTGCTGGAGAATATTCGGGAAAGGTGAAGGTTGGGAAGGTGGATGTAGATCACAACCCAAATACAGCCATGAAATTTGGAATCAGGAGTATTCCAAGTTTGTTGGTATTTGATAAAGGTTCTGTTGCGGAACAAGTAGTTGGTGCAGTTCCAAAAAAGAATATCACAGATGTTTTGGACAGAGTATTAAACAGTAAGTGAATAGCAAGGTTATTATCATCGGTTCGGGACCTGCAGGTTTAACGGCTGCAATATATGCAAGTCGTGCAAATCTGAATCCCATTGTTTTTGAAGGAGATCAACCAGGAGGTCAGTTGACCATTACTACGGATGTTGAGAATTATCCTGGATTTCCCGAAGGGGTTCTTGGGCCGGAATTAATGGATCTATTTAGAAAACAGGCTGTACGATTTGGTGCGGAATGTTACTTCAAATATGTATCCAAAGTTGAATTACACGAAAAACCTTTTAAGGTTTGGGTAGGTGACGAACAGTATGAAGCTGATACAATCATCATTTCAACTGGAGCGTCAGCCCGTCTGCTTGGATTGGAGTCTGAAAATAAATTGATGGGACATGGTGTATCTACCTGTGCCACCTGTGATGGTTTTTTCTACAAAGAGAAACATGTCATCATCGTTGGGGGTGGTGATTCTGCAATGGAAGAGGCAATTTTTCTGACAAAATTTGCCAAAAGAGTTTCCGTTATCCATAGACGTGATGAACTGAGAGCGTCTAAAATTATGCAGGAACGGGTATTTAATAATCCAAAGATTGATATTGTCTGGAATGCCGTAGTGGTAGACATTGAAGGGACACAGGAAGATGGTGTAAAAGCCGTTATTTTGCGAGATACACTTTCTTTGGAAACGCGTAAATTCGCTTGCGATGGTGTGTTTCTTGCAATTGGTCATAGCCCCAATACATCTGTTTTTAGTGGAATGCTTGAAATGGATAAACAGGGATATATCATCATAAAGAATGGTTCGACAAAAACCTCAGTTGAAGGAGTATTTGCTGCAGGTGATGTCGCTGACCACGTGTACCGTCAGGCAATTACGGCGGCTGGCTCCGGATGTATGGCTGCCATTGACGCCGAGCGTTATCTCCAATCCTAAAAGTAAACAACCTATAATCTCAACCGATGAATCCTTGCTAAATGACGTGGGATGAGTCCATCGTTTATTAATCATTTTATCGGGAGGATTACGAATTATGAATAGAATACAAGTGCCAATTTATGAACTTGAAAATATTCGAGTCGAAAGAGACGGAAGAAATAACCTTAAAATTGGGAAGTTTCAATTTCACCGCGGAACTATTTATGGAATTGTCGGACCTATCGGGTCGGGAAAGACAACCCTGTTGGAAATATTAGCGGGTAGACTTTCTCCTACTTCAGGAACGTTGTTGTTTGAAAGTGAGGAATTTAGGAAAACCTGGACGGGAAAAATTAAAACACCCGACGATATCTGGTTCATAAACGGTTCTCTGGATGGATACAAAGGAACAGTGGCGGAATTCACAAAAAAGGTTACACCTGAGGCACAAGACAGGATAAAACAGCGCTATTTTTCTTCCCAGAAGGATGTAACTTTTTGGGATGTGTCCGTTGAGAAATTATCGAGGGGACAACGAGCTCGCCTTAATTTAATTGCAGGCTTGGAAGCAGATTCAAAAGTTCTGATTATTGATGATTATGGCGTCAATTTAGATGGATATAGCCGTAGAGATTTCAGTCAGAAAATCATATCAAATACTCGCTTTAGAGGAACGACCATCATTTTATCAACAACAGAACTGAACGTGATTAGAAGTCTGACATCCGTGACACTGTTTCTGGATAACGGACATATCGCTAAGGTAAGGTCAGCGAAAAAGATATAATACTTTTTCCCTGTTGGATATTCCGGTGACCGGCTTTGTTTACAGTGACAGCTATTTGAATCATATAACCGGTTCAGGTCACCCGGAATCGCCGGATCGACTAAAAGCTATTACCGATCACGTTAGGAATTCTGAATATTGGAATTCCCTGAAATGCATCAAACCTAACGTTGTAAGCACGAATATCATCCGGTTAATACATTCCGGATCTTATGTCAACTCTGTATCTGAAGCGTGTGAAAATGGATTTCCATTTCTTGACTTCGGAGATACGGCTATTTGCCGGGACTCCTATTCGGTGGCTAAATTAGCCGTGGGTGGTGTCGTTCAAGCTGTTGATGAAATATTTACTGGGAATTTGGATAATGCTTTTTGTGCCGTAAGACCTCCGGGTCACCATGCTGAAGCTGAATCTGCTATGGGCTTTTGCCTGTTTAATAATGTTGCAATCGCAGCGAGATATGCTCAAAAAAAGTATAATATTGAAAAAGTGCTCATCCTGGATTGGGATGTTCATCATGGCAATGGAACTCAACATATTTTTGATTCCGACCCTACAGTATTTTATCTAAGTTTGCATCAATATCCTTTTTATCCCGGGACAGGTTCCAAAAATGAAACGGGTACGGGAGATGGATTGGGTGCAACGAAGAATTTTCCCCTTAGTGCGGGAAGTGGGGATAAAGAATACATGGATATATTTGAGAATATTCTACCTGAAATCGTGATTCAATTTTCTCCCTCCCTGATTATCCTATCTGCAGGATTTGATGCCCATTATCGGGACCCCATTGCAAATATGAATGTATCCGAAGAAAGTTTTTCACGAATGACAAAAATTGTGGTTAAACTCTCCCGTGAAGTTTGTGAAGGTAAACTGATCTCCGTGTTAGAAGGTGGATATGATTTGAACGCTCTGGTGAGTAGCGTTGAACACCACATTAAAGCATTACAAGGGAATGGCTATGTTCTATGAACTGTCCGCAGGATCTTGAGATATGAATGATCACCTGTTTCTTGCTACTATGTTTAAGCTGAGGTTTGATATATTGGTTATTGGTGAGTGGTAACTGGTTATTGGTTGGTGGTTGACGGTGATGTATCTCTGTTCAACGATGCCCATGTATGGTCAGCCTGTCTCCCCGCCTTACCAAAGTCGGGAAGGTGCTCATGTTCTGGCAGATAGGGGAGGCAGTTCACGTTTTTACACACGAATCTGTCCGCAGGACTCTGTGAGCGATCAACTCTACCACAGTTGGGATATAACCCAAATCCTCCTAAAGGGACTCTTTTGCACCACTTACTACTCACCAGTTACCGCTCACCAGTTACTACTGACCTTTTAACCACTTTCTCAATCGGCATAGATCATACTATATTTAGAACAGCGCCAAGTGAATTAAATAGTCATGAAACGATTGTACAAATCCAGGGAAGATAAAGTTTTGGCAGGTATATGCGGAGGAGTAGCCGAATATTTTCAAGTTGATCCTACGCTTGTTCGGATTATCTGGCTTTTTACACTATTCGGGGGATCGGGAGTCCTGGCGTATGTCATTGGAATGATCATCATTCCCCATTCACCCGATCATTTGGTGACACGGACTAAGAAAGAAACCAGCCAGTTTCATTGGGGAATAGTGCTTGTCATAGTTGGCGTAATTCTTTTCGCTGCAAATCTCCCCATTCTACATGCTGTATGGAATAGATTTTGGGGATCCCTTGGAAATGGTTTTTTGGCAATTGTACTTCTTATTTTAATTGTATGGTTTTTTAACTCGAGAAAGAGTGACATTTTTCGTAAAATGGGTAGTATCGACTTTTCATCTTTGCATTTATCGTTAAATGATCGAAAAGTGGCAGGAGTTTGTGGTGGGATCGGTGAAGCTCTTGATATAGATTCAACTCCAGTTCGTTTTTTTTTGATATTCGGAACTATCATGACCTCCGGATTGGGTATTTTACTGTATGGAATTCTTGCTTTGATATTGCCCACATTTACTGCAGAAGAGTAAAACACGACTTTGAAGTTTATTTTAATCATATTGGATGGATTTGGTCTTCGGGATGAAACCGATTCAAATGCTTACTTTCTTGCCAAAACACCCGTATTGGATGAGTTGTTCAATTCCAATCCCTGGTCTACACTGAGAGCTTCCGGCAGTGCAGTGGGGCTTCCTGAGAATGTTATCGGAAATTCAGAAGTGGGTCATATGACTATCGGAACGGGCAGAATCGTTGAACAGGATTTGGTGAGAATTAACCATGCTATTCACAAGGGTAAGTTGAAAGAAAATGAAGTTCTTACTCAACTATTCCACCATGTTCGCAAGAAAAATTGCAAATTGCATCTTATTGGTTTGATATCTGATGGCGGAGTACATAGCCATATAAACCACATTGAATCACTGCTCGAAATTGCAAAGAAAAGGGACATCAAAAACTTGTACCTCCACGCTATTACAGATGGAAGGGATACCTCACCCAAATCCGGAATAAAGTTCATTCAACAAATTAATAAAAGGATGGCTGATCTGAGAGTCGGACGTATTGCTACTGTGATGGGTCGATACTATGCAATGGATCGCGACAATCGCTGGGATCGTATCGAAATAGCATACAGAGCGATAACTTTGGGTGAAGGTATAAAAATTCCTATCCGTCAGTTGACGGATGCTATAAAATCTTCTTATGACGATGGGATTACCGATGAATTTATAAGACCAATAATTATTACTGAAAATGGTGGGAAAGAATGTTTAATCGGTGAGAATGACGCACTTCTGTTTTTTAATTTTCGTTCGGATAGAATGAGGCAAATTTGTCGTGCCCTTGGTAAAAAAGATTTTAAGGAATTTCCAAGAAACAAAGGTCCATTTCTTATTACAACCATGACGTCATATAATGAGACGTTTACCTACCCATTCTTATTTAAGCGAAAACCAGTCGGAAATACGTTCGCAGAGATCCTCGAAAAAAACGGACACACTCAATATCGTCTTGCAGAATCAGAAAAATACGCACATGTCACCTACTTTTTTAACGGAGGTGAGGAAGAACCTTTTCCACATGAATACAGGAAGATGATTCCGTCACCTAAAATTGCCACCTATGATTTACAGCCGGAAATGAGTGCGTATACCATCAAAGAAGTGGCGATGGATATAATCGATACCGATAAATATGATTGCCTGATTATGAACCTGGCAAATATGGATATGGTGGGTCATACGGGAGACATAAACGCAACTATTTCCGCAGTCGAAACGGTCGATAATGTGATAGGAGATATCATAACTTCCGCAAAGGATAAAAGAATACCCGTGTTTATCACTTCAGATCATGGTAATCAGGAAATGATGAAGGATAACAAAACCGGTGAAATACACACTGCCCACACAACAAATCCTGTTCCTTTTTTTCTGGTAAATCCAAACGTGAATTTTCGTCTTAAATCCGAAGGGGGACTATCCGATATAGCTCCTACAATCCTTGACTACCTTGGGATAAAAATTCCGGAAGAGATGACAGGTAGAAGTCTGTTAATACGAGAATGAATATCAATCGATATAAAGAATTAGAGTCAAAATATTCTGATAATACCGTCATGGTCATTGGTGATCTCATGCTGGATAATTATTTGTGGGGACAAGCCACCAGGATTTCGCCGGAAGCGCCGGTTCCGATAATAAAAGTGGAGTCAACCAGCAGTAATCCGGGAGGCGCCGCAAATGTTGTCAATAATTTAGCAGCTTTGGGAAGCCATGTGATTGCTTGTGGTGTGGTAGGGGATGATCAAAATGGATCGCTGCTGAAATCAATCATTGAGGGTTTCGGATCGGATGTGACTGAGATTATTGTCGATCCTAATCGACCTACGACCGTAAAAACGCGAGTGATTGCTCATAATCAACAGGTCATCAGAACCGATTGGGAAGATACATCGCAATTGAATAAAGACATCAGTGATAAATTATTACAGAAAATTTTAGATAGAATGGATGATTGTAATGCAGTTATCCTGGAGGATTATAACAAAGGTTTATTTTATAAAGATTTTATTCAGACCATTGTATCAGAATGCGAACAAAGATCAATTCCTGTATATGCCGATCCCAAAATTGACCACTTTTTTGATTACAGGGGAGTATCACTATTTAAACCAAATTTGGGAGAAGCTTTAGCCGCATTAGATAAAACAATAACGACAGAAAATGATATTTTTGAAGCTGGTAGGGAAATAATGGATAAGTTGGGTTGCGAAATGGTGCTTTTGACACGAGGAGAGAAAGGAATGGTTTTATTCGACAGCGATGGTCATCATGATATTTCTACAAAAGCGAGGAATGTGCACGATGTATCGGGTGCGGGAGATACTGTGATTTCCGTATTTTGTTTGACCCATATTTCAGGAGCAACCCCTTTAGAATCTGCGACGGTTGCGAATTATGCAGCAGGCAGGGTTTGCGAGGATGTAGGTGTCGTCCCTATAACTAAGGAAAATCTTTACGAGATTATTACACACCACAATTCATAACCAGTGTCTGTCCGAACAATGGTTCCTGTATGGTCTCCTGACCGGGCAGTTAGTTCCATGATTGTCGAGGTCCGTCCAAAGGATCCTGCGGAGAGACCTCGACTGATCTTCTTCCAAAAATTCATTAATTTTCGGACATACACTAACTATTCTTTATACTGGTTTTCCTATAAATATTCGTTTTCATTGCTCTTGAGTACTCTCGTATTCCATGCAATAGTTTATTCTCAAACCGATATCCGGTATGATCCATGGGATTGGATAACCTATAAAAATGTCAGCCAGGTTTACTCAATCACCGAGGGTAGGGAATATATCTATTTTGCGACAAATGGGGGAATCATTCGGTATCATCTTTATGGCAAGTATTGGGGTGATCCCATCACTCGATCTCAAGGATTACCCAGTGATGATGTGAGATCCATTTATTTTGATTTTAATACCAACCTTTTGTGGGCTGCTGATAAGAATCATCTAAGTTATTCAACGAATGATGGAGGAAGTTGGGATACGGTCGATCCGGTTGTTTTAGGATTGAGACCCTCAGAATATATTGTTAGAATTGGGTCAACTCCTGGAAACCTGTGGTGTATAACCACCAGTCAGGTACTTCAATTGAATTCCATGTCGGGATTTGTTATCAATCCTTATGCAACGATTCCTGAAGATAATGTAAACTGGGGAAGTAGTTTGATTACATATCCCAATTCCAAAGAATCTACGGATATATTAGTTAAATTTACTTTAACCAATGGATGGATTAAATCGTCTAATATTTTATTAGGACCTCATTTTGAAGAAGTTACGTTATCCACTATATTTCTTGATCGCTTTGGTGATGTATGGGTTGGAACATGGGGTGGTCCTGTTTTTTACGGGAGTTATCAGATGCGTATTTTAGAGCCACTTTACTTTGGCCCTGCCCAGACCAGTGCTGAAGTTGTTTTGCCAGGGGATGGATATTTGTGGATTGGCGGAATTACTCATGAAAGCCAATTTTCAGGACTTACAAAATTGGATATAGTCAGAGGTTATTGGGATAAGTTCAGGTCAGGATATGAAATTTTTTTCGGGGGGGACAATATTTTTTGTGGTGTTCAACTAAGAGGGGAATGGTGGTTCGGAACCCCTGAAGGGATACAGATATATGATGAAAAGCAAGACTCATGGTTTTTGTTAACTGAAGCAAAAGGATTTCCGGATCAAAGAGTAACTTCCATGGCGAGTGATGGAGAATATTTATATGCAGGTACTCCTTTTGGGATTATCCGATTTTCTGCAAAAGATAAAATTCGGGTTCCCTGGGAACTTTCTGATCAATTACTGGGTCAGATGATCTACGATATGCATTGGGATGGGAAAGACCTCTGGATTTCCGCCGAACTGGGATTATGGCTGTGGGAATCGTTTTCTGATTCTTATCGATATTATTCTTGGGTTGTACAAAAAGGTTCAGAGGATTTTAAAACCAAAGATAATAGCTCTGTCGGGTTAATATCACCTTTGAAGGCTATTGCTTCTACTGATCAAAAGGTTTATTTTGGCGATAACTTTGGTATCCTAATATTCAATAAAAAAGATGAAAATTGGGAAAGAATTACAGGAGCATCTCAATTAATTGGTTTGCAGATTCTTGACCTTCATATATCTGATGACCTAGAGGAGAAAAATAAAATTCTTTGGGTTGGCAGCACACAGGGTGTGATAAAAATAAATTTAGAAAGTGGAATAGTTCGTAAATTCACCAAAAGGGATGGCTTGCCCAGCAATTTTATTCAAAAGATATTTGTGGATATGGAAAATGCGTGGTTTGGAACACCTGAAGGGCTTGTATGGTTTAATTGGACAAAATATGAGTGATGAGTAAAATTTTTAACAATTTTATTATTTTTATTTTTCTAATCAATATTTCGGAAGCTCAATGGTTTCAGCGTTCTAAAATTGATATAGGTTTTCCTTTCTTTTACTTAGCTACCCCAGCCTATTTTTCTGCAAATACCGATCAGGTAAAATTAGAGGTATATGTAAAGATATCCCACGATGCCATTCAGTTTCTGAAATATGGTAGTGGATTTAAAGCTGAGTATGAAATGACGGTGACTATTTTAGATTCCGAAGATTCCCAAATATTGGAAGACATTTTTAAAGGGACAGTAATTGCAGAGAAATATAGTGAAACGACGTCAAAAAAGTTGCATATCATGGAGACACGGACATTTTATCTTGACCCTGGAAAATATAAAATAAATGTAAAGTTGATGGATTTGGACACTCGGAAAACAGGAAGAAAGACTCACAATATAGATCTGAATCGCTTTAAAAAAGACGTCGTCATTAGTGACTTATTAATGATAAATCCACACAAAAAAGATGTTGAAGGTTTTCTTGATGGATATCCCATTCTTCCTCCTGTACTGACAGATAGAGATTCGATAGTTTATTTGTATAGTGAGTTAAAAGTTTCTGAGGGACCCTATACTTTAAAAACGAAGGTGACTTCATCTAAGCAAAAAGTAATTTCCGAAGAAATTGTAGAAGCGGAATCACATGGGGAAATAATACAACGTATTATCGAATATAAGCCCCTCGATATCGGTACGAAGAGTTTTAAAGTGGAAATCGAATTGGAGCAGGATGGGAATATTTCTAAAACAGATATATTGGTTAAAATGCGCTGGCGTGGTTTGACTTCACAAATTTCTAATTTGGACGAAGCTATCAGTCAACTTCGTTATATTGCCCCTTCTAATGAAATTAGAGCTATGAAAAAGGCAGTTAGCTCAAAAAAGAAGGAACAATTATTTAAGGAGTTTTGGAAAAAACGAGATCCAACACCCAAAACAACTGAGAATGAACTCATGGATGAATATTACCGGCGCGTGAACTTTGCGAATGAGCGATATGGATCTTTCAGAAAGGGGTGGGAAACACCGAGAGGTATGATATTTATTCTATTTGGACCTCCGGATGATATTGAAACAAATCTTTTTTCTCCCGACGGGAAAGCTTACTTGAAGTGGAGTTATTATGTTATTAACCGAACATTTATTTTTGTGGATAGGAACGGATTTGGGGATTATGAATTAACAAAACCCTATTACCCGACCATAGGCTCAGGAATTAATTAAAAAGGCTCTGTTCTGATAATTGGTTGATTTATGCCAGATTTCTATATCACACCTTTTTCAAGAACTCATCCCCTGACTCTTTCTCATAATAAGGAAAGGGGATAACTCCTCCTTCCCCCCGACCCCGACTTGTCGGGGGGGGGGGTCGGGATAAGAGAGGAGAGGCCGCCCGCCTGAATGACAAAGTCAGGCAGGGGGGGGGTGAGTAATATAATAGGCTTGAATTACCTGTGTTATTTCAACCTTATAGTAGAACATAACCATTAAAAACTAAACTCACGAAATCTCATTGCCTGCCTATAATCTATCTCGTCCATTTTCTTACTCCAGCCTGACTGTATTCGAACAATGTCCAGCTAAGTATAAATTTTACTATTTAGACGGAATAGTGAAACCACAAGAAAGTATTGAGGCTTTTTTAGGGAGAAGAGTTCATGAAACGATGGAGTTTCTTTACAAACAAGTGAAAACCAATGGTCCCCCACTGTTTGATACCGTATTAGAGGATTTTCATTATCGATGGGAAAATGAGTGGCATAGTGATCTTATCTTTGTCAACCAATTTCTCTCTGTGCCGGACTATTACGATTTAGGAACAAAATGTTTAGCCTGGTACTACAGAAAATACCATCCGTTTAACGAACCGGTCGTTGAATTAGAAGCTGAGATGTTATTTACTATCGGGAATGATGATAAATATAAATTTAAAGGAATTGCAGACCGACTTGAGGATCATGGGGATGGAGTTTGGGAGATTCATGATTATAAAACATCCAAAAGAGCATTGACTCAAAGAGCAGCAGATAAAGATAGACAATTATCTCTATACCACATGGGACTGTTACAAAATAAAGAAAATGTAAAAGAAGTTCGATTAGTATGGCATTTTATGAGGGTGGGAATCACCGTTCGATCGAGGCGGGATAATGATCAATTACATTACATGACAATTTCCATTCAGAAAAAGATCAACAAGATTACGGAAACTATAAAAAATGGGGGTCCATTTCCAGCGGTGCAAACCCCACTTTGTAATTGGTGTTATTACTGGGCTGAATGCCCCGTTAAAACAAAGAACAATCCCTTTGTGAAAAGCTGATGGGGAGTTAATTTCGCCCTCGTTATGTCCGGATTTTCTGAGAAAGAAAGAGAATTGCTTCACCAACTATTTTCTCCCAAAACGATAAATAAACTGCTCAAACTTTTTCCCCAATCATCGGAATCCCAGTGGTTATCCATATACAGGAAAATATTGAAAATTCAATCTTCGGAAATTCCATCCCGAACCTTCGGGACTGCGCAGAAGTCAGAGAGTGATGTGAATTTGATATTATATGTGGACGGTGCATCAGATATGGAACATGGAAGGGCAGGAATTGGTGGTATCTTCTATCTGGCTGGAAAATCAAATGATGAAAAAAAGGAACTATATTCGTTTTCGGAATACATTGGAAAAGCCACAAACAATGAAGCTGAATACCGTGCTTTCATCAGAGGTCTGGAATATGGAAAGCAGCTAAATGGTCGAGATATATCCATTTTTAGCGATAGTGAATTATTGGTTAAGCAGATGAATTTGGAATATAAAGTAAAAAATAAGCGGCTTCAGAAACTATATAGTGAAGCGAAAGAACTTCTAACAATGTTTCACTCCTGGAAGATAAACCATATTCCCAGAGAGCAAAATAAAATCGCAGATAATTTAAGTAAGCAAGGATTAAATAATATCTGATGAAAGCGCTCATTACTGCAGGGGGGCATGGGACACGATTGAGACCCATTACCCATACAAAAAATAAACATCTTATCCCGATTGCGAATAAACCTATGCTTTCTTATGCACTGGAATATGTGCGTGATGCAGGAATCAGTGAAGTAGGAATTGTTGTTAATGTGGGCGACACGGAAATTGAAAAAGTTTTTGGGAAAGGGGCTGACTTTGATCTGAACATTTCTTATATCCCTCAGAAAGCTCCATTGGGATTGGCGCATGTAGTAAAGATAGCAGAATCATTTATTGGTGATGAGAAATTCATTTTTTACCTGGGTGATAATATTCTTGTAGGAGGCATAAAAAAATTCATTGACGAATTTGAAAAGGATGGATCAAACTGTCATTTGGTTTTAAGTCGAGTACCGGATCCTCAGAGATTTGGTGTACCGGAAATTGTTAATGGGAGAATTGTTAGTGTTGAAGAAAAACCTCAATATCCCAAAAGTCAGTTTGCTGTCACCGGAATTTATATATACGACAATAGTATTTTCGAGGCTGTTAACAATATACAACCTTCTACAAGAGGAGAATTGGAAATATCGGATGCCCACCAATATTTATTGGAAAAAGGGTATCAAATTTCTTTTTCTGAAATTACGGGGTGGTGGAAAGATACGGGGAAAGTCATTGATCTGCTTGAGGCGAATAGACTAATTCTGGAAAACTTAAAAGCTACTGTTTCGGGAGATGTTGATGATCAGTCCACGGTAACAGGGAATGTTATCATTGGAAAGGGAAGTACCATTACAAATTCAGTTCTCAGGGGTCCTATAATAGTGGGGAAAAATGTAAAAATATGTGATGCTTATATCGGTCCTAATACATCCATTGCGGATGGTTGCCGGATAATCGCTTCGGAAGTGGAATATTCAATACTTATGGATAATTCAAAGATCGAGGATCTTCATGTCCGTATGGAATCGTCCTTATTGGGTCATGGTGTTGAAATTATTCAATCAAGTACCAGACCAAAAACTCACCGTTTTATGATCGGGGATCAGAGTCGGATTAGATTATCCTGACGGAGCAAATAAATATAGATGTTACTTAATATACGGGATTTGAAAACGTACTTTCCGGGGAGGAAGCAGTATCTTTTCTCTAAACCTGAACAGGTCAAAGCAATTGATGGTGTAACCATCTCCATTGAAGAGGGGGAAACACTTGGGCTGGTCGGTGAGTCCGGTAGCGGAAAATCTACCTTAGGCAAAGCAATCGTAAATCTGGTTACTAAAACAGGTGGAACAGTGATGTTCAAAGATTTTGCTGATGAAAAACACCAGTCAAATTCTGGAAAAATTCAGATGGTCTTTCAAGACCCCCTGGCATCCTTGAATCCCAGAATGACGGTAGGGAATGCAATTTCTGAAGTTCTCAAGTATCATCGGATTGTGCCAAAGGATAAGATATTGCAGAGGGTTAAAGCGCTTTTCAGGATGGTTGAGTTATCCCCTGATTTGATTTTTAATTATCCTCACCAGTTTTCAGGAGGTCAGAGGCAAAGGATTGGCATTGCTCGTGCATTAGCCGTAAATCCGGAACTTATCATTTGTGATGAAGTTGTTTCAGCTCTCGATGTGTCGATTCAGGCACAGATCATCAACCTGTTAAAAAGGCTTCAGATTGATCAGGGGATTGCCTACCTGTTCATCTCTCATGATCTAGCTGTCGTGAGACAGATTGCTCACCGGATTGCTGTCTTGTATTGTGGCAGGATTGTAGAAATTGGAAGAACGGATGAAATAATATCCTCGCCAATGCATCCCTATACACAAGCTCTGTTTTCTGTTGCATCGGAATCAAATTCAGGAAGTGTGTCAATGATCTCCACCGAAGTTGCCAACCCTGCAAATCCTCCCGACGGTTGCCATTTTCATCCTCGTTGCCCTATCGCAAATAATAGTGGGAATTTTATTGGGGCGTGTTCATCCGTTGACCCTGATTTGAAAAAGAAATCAGGTGGTCGAATGGTTGCTTGCCATCAAATATGACTCTGAAATTGCAAGATAAAAAAGTTGCGTTCTACACATTGGGATGCAAACTTAATTTTGCAGAAACCTCTACCATAGCCAGAGACCTGTACAACAATGGCTTCAAAAGAGTTGATTTCTCAGAACCTGCAGATCTTTATGTTATTAACACATGTTCAGTTACTGGACAGGCTGACAGTAAATGCAGGAAAATAATTCGCCAGGCTATCGGTTTTTCACCAGGTGCATTTATTGCAGTTACTGGATGTTACGCCCAATTAAAACCAGGTGAGATTGCCCAGATTCCTGGTGTGGATCTTGTACTTGGGGCTGGAGAAAAATTCAATCTTACCAATCATTTTAATTCCCTTAAAAAAAGAGTAAAAAGTGTTATTCACAGTTGTGAAATAAAAAACCTGAATACTTTTATTCCCTCATACTCAACAGATGAACGCACCCGTACATTTTTAAAAATACAGGATGGATGTGATTACAGCTGTTCATTTTGTACTATTCCTTTGGCAAGGGGAAAAAGTAGAAGTGAGTCAATTTCTCATATTCTGAACACTGCAAAGGAAATATCAGCCAATGGAACCAAAGAAATTGTCCTTACCGGAGTTAATATCGGTGACTTTGGAGCAGGTAGGGGTGAAAGTTTTTTCGATTTAATTCAAGAATTGGATCGAATAGAAAGGATTAGGCGATTTAGAGTATCCTCAATTGAACCTAATTTACTCTCTGACGAGATCATCGCATTCGTAGCAAATTCTCAGAAATTTGTTCCTCATTTTCATATCTCATTGCAATCAGGCTCAAACAAAATATTAAAGTTGATGCGGCGGCGATATCAAAAGGAGCTCTTCGCTAATACGGTAAATAAAATCAAATCACTTATTCCCAACTGTTGCATTGGAGTGGATGTTATTGTAGGATTCCCCAGCGAAACAGATGAAGATTTTATGGAGACCTATAATTTTATTGAGGGATTGGATGTATCATACCTCCATGTTTTCACATATTCAGAGCGTCCAAATACCATTGCGTTAGAGATTCCTGGTTTGGTTCCAAATGTAGAAAAAAATAAACGAAGTAGAATTCTTCATATCCTTTCTGATAATAAAAGAAGGCTTTTCTACGATAATTATATTGGTAAAACATTGTCGGTTTTATTTGAATCTAATGATCAGGACTTGTTAAATGGCTTCACGAAGAATTACATTAAAGTACGTGTACCCGGTCTGGAATCTCTACTCAATGAAATCAGGGATGTAAAATTATTGGAAAACCAGAGAACTTATGTTATAGGAGATTTGTCAAATTGAGACAGATGAATTTACCAGCGGATATATTCAATATAAGAATTTTGGGACTTTTCTAATGTTTGACTTAGAATTTGAAGTGTTGTACTTTTCCTCACGCACGAGTAGGTAACCATGTACCATATTGCAATAACGGTTTTAATTATTTTTAATCTAATCATTTTACCTGTTCATGGTAATTCGCAAACAAAAGCAATTTTTTCCGAAACATCACTGACATTAGAGCAGGATGGAACTGTCTATCTGACCATAGATTCTCCGGAGCAAATCGGGGGAATTCAATTTTCGTTGGAATATGACACTAATAAGTTGTCTCTTGGGAAACCAGTGATATCTGAAAGCAATCAACATTTTACCATCTATTCAGGAATGGATTCTAATTTGATAAATGTCGTTGCTTTTTCGTTAGAAGGAGGGGAATTGGACTTAAGTTCGCCGGTATTGATGATTCCCCTTTCAGCTAAGGGTGAATATTTGGGATCAACGGAATTAATGGTGAAGGATTTTATATTGTCCTCTCCCGGGGGGAATAAAATAAACCTGAAAATAACTGCTGGGGAGATCTTTATTTTACCGGAACTTCCGAAAAAGTTCAAGTTGACTCAGAACTATCCGAATCCGTTTAATTCGGAAACAGTAATCAGGTACGATCTACCTGAAGATGCAATTATAAAATTATCCATATATAATGTTTTAGGTCAGAAAATACGTGTCTTAGAAGATGGTATTTTGTCAGCAGGTTTTCATGCCGCAGTATGGGATGGAAAAGATGAAAACGGCAAACCGTTATCGTCCGGAGAGTATATCTTCTCTCTTAAAGTAGGTGTAAATGCACACTCTATGAAAATGGTGCTTCTAAGGTGACCATCATTACCTTCTTTTGATTATCATTATCATAAAAATATTCACTAATAATCCAGTCCTTTTAAAATGGAGAAAACGTAACCCATGAAAGTTGTAATCATTGGCGCCGGTGAGGTTGGGTTTCACTTAGCCAAAGGGTTGAGTGAAGAGAATTTTGATATCACCTGTATCGATATCTCAGCAGCAAAGTGTAAAAGAGCATCCGAAAACCTGGATGTTATCGTTGTACAGGGAGATGGAGCCAGTCCGCAGGTTTTAAAAGAGGCGCTGGTTCAGGATGCGGATATTGCTATTGCGGTTACCCGCGTGGATGAAGTAAACCTTATTGCCTCTCAAATTGCTCATGAATTGGGTGCAAGAAAGATCGTTGCCCGCCTGAGAAATACGGAGT
Source organism: Fidelibacterota bacterium (assembly GCA_022562455.1). Classification (GTDB taxonomy): domain Bacteria; phylum Fidelibacterota; class Marinisomatia; order Marinisomatales; family SCKK01; genus SCKK01. Next base: position 16,563 of record JADFPG010000050.1, read on the forward strand.
ATTCACGGAAAAATTCAATCATTCATCCGGAGAAATTTGGTATTGATAAGATTATCCATCCTGAAATGGCAGCGAGGCGTGAAATAGTTCGTCTGGTGATGCGAACGGCTGCTTCGAGCGTAGTGGATTTTGAAGGGGGGAGACTTCAACTGATTGGTGTACGTATCGAAAATGGATGTTCTTTGATTGGGATGAATTTGATAGAGGTTCGCCAGACCAAAGCCAGTTTTGCCTTTAGCACCATTGCCATTCTTAGGGGACAAAATACTGTCATTCCGCACGGTGATTTTATTTTTGAGCCGGGGGATATCTGCTATTTTCTTGTAAGAAGAGAACGAGTGAATGATTTATTTAAAATGATGGGAAAGCGGGTGTTGGCTACAAAAAATATTATGATATTGGGTGGCGGTAAGATAGGAAGGGATGTTGCACGGTCATTAGAAAATGAGATCGACGTCAGGCTTGTAGAACAGGATAAGGAAAAGGCTCAATATTTAGCGGTACAATTAGAAAAAACATTGGTCTTGAATGGTGACGGTACTGACATAGAGTTTTTGAAATCCGAAAGAGTTGATGAGGTAGACAGTTTTGTTGCTGTTACGGAAAATGAACAAACCAATTTACTTTCAGCTTTACTTGCCAAACATCTTGGCGCCAGACAGACAATAATTCATGTATCAAAAACAGAATATATTCGTGTGATGAAGGTTATCGGTCTTGACGCCGTTGTCAGTAAAAATATGTCTACAGTGAATGCGATTCTCGAGTACATAAAAAGCGGTCAACGGCTTTCCATCATCAATTTTGAGGATATTGCCGTTGAAGCTCTGGAGTTAAGTCCTGCTCCAAATAGCAAAATTACTAAACATGAATTGAAAGATATCAAGTTCCCGGGGGCATCTGTTGTTGGTGCGGTAAATCATCACGGTCATATTTCAATTCCATCCGGCGATACGCAAATCACAGAAGAAGACACTGTTTTAGTCTTCGCTTTTCCCCGATTTATACACAAAGTGGAAAAATTATTTAACTGACTGTTGGAATTACGCTAATAGAAAACTATAAGTATCCCCATCAATAATTATTAAAACCTAAGTTGAGCCCCGAAGTTTCGGGGTAGGATAAACAGCTTGTTTGTCCTCGTTATTACCCTGAAATTTCATAACAATATCGATAACCCAATAAATAAACATATAATCGTCAATAGCGTGAATAGAATCGCTCAATTTAGGTAAAAAATATAGCAATGCACGTCCGGAGTATTCTCAATGTTTTAAGTGCAATTGTTACCCTTTTAGGGCTAAGCATGCTTTTAGCAGCGGCTTGGTCTTTTTATTACCAGGATAACGACTTGGAAGGAATTCTGATTTCCACTCTCGTTTGTGTCACTCTTGGATTACCTGTCTGGTTTCTAACCCGAGGAAGGGTGAGATTGAATATCAAAGACGGATTTGCCCTGGTCACATTTGTCTGGCTTGCTGTTGCAGCCTTTGGATCACTCCCTTTTATGATCACAGGAGTTATCCCGAATTTTACGGATGCTTTTTTTGAATCTATGTCAGGTGTTACAACCACTGGCGCAACTATCATTGGTAATCCGTTGACTCTCCCCCATCTGACCAATGGGATAGAAAGCCTTCCACATGGTATTCTTTTTTGGAGAAGCTTTATCCAATGGATTGGAGGGATGGGTATCATTGTTTTCAGTATAGCTATACTTCCTCTTTTGGGTGTGGGAGGTGTTCAACTTTTTAAGGCCGAAGTTCCAGGTCTGGTGCCTGATAAAATAAAACCAAGAGTCCAGGAAACAGCAAAGGTGTTGTGGCTTGTCTATTTTGGAATCAGTTTAGTAGAGATGCTTCTACTTTATTTTGGTGGGTTGTCGTTTTTTGATTCAATGTGTCACACATTCACAACCATGGCGACCGGAGGATTCTCTACCAAAAATGCAAGTATTGGCGCTTTTTCCAGCGCGTATATTGAATATATCATTATCATTTTTATGTTTCTCGCAGGCGTCAATTTCAGTCTTCACTGGAGAGCCATTAACGGAAATATGAGAGGATATTTCAGGAATGGCGAATTTAAATTTTATGGGGGCGCTGTTATTTTTTTTACTATCCTGATTTGGAGTAGTATTTTGCTAAATGGTGAAGGATTCAACCATAAATCATTCCGGGATTCTCTTTTCCAAACAGTTTCAATTCTTACCACGACAGGATTTGGAACCGTAGATTATGCATTGTGGGTTCCTTTTGCACAGTTACTGCTCTTAATTATGATGTTTTTTGGAGGAAGTGCCGGTTCAACAAGTGGGGGAATGAAAATTGCGAGAGTCATGGTCATAATCAAATATAGTATTTCCGAAACAAGACGATTGCTACATCCGAGAGCCATTATTCCCATGCGAATTGGTAAGCAGTTAATTGATGATGATGTGATTCGAAACACTCTCGGCTTTGTTTTATTCTACATTTCTATTTTTGTGACGGTATCGATTATATTGACGGCTATGGGTCTGGATCTTGTTTCAGCTTTTGGAGCAACGGCTGCTTCCATCGGGAATATTGGACCTGGGTTGGGTTCTGTAGGTCCCACGGAAAATTATGCTCATCTTCCTGCCTTGGCGAAGTGGTTACTCAGTTTCTGTATGCTGCTTGGACGACTTGAAATTTTCACTGTGATTGTATTATTAAGTCGCACATTTTGGAAAAGGTGACACAAAAGATTAACGGCTGGGAAAAGTACGACGCATTTAACTCGAAATCTCCTAACTTGTAAAAATAAATAGACCGATGTCCAAAATATTGCTTCTGAAATGCCTCGATACTCTATTTTAGCAGATAAAAAATTCGACTATATCCTGTCCAAAACGGGGAATGCCATCCTTCGATACCGTCCGGAGGAAGCTGTCTGTGTTATCGATTCCGTCATGGCAGGGAAGACGGCTCAAGAAGTTCTCGGATACGGTGGAAATGTGCCTGTTGTGGATTCATTGGAGGCGTCTTTAAAGTATTCTCCCGATACCCTT